>CALAYL010000041.1 GCA_937894725.1 uncultured Bacteroidota bacterium | reverse complement strand
CACCTCTTTTTGATTTTCCGATAGCAGTTCTTGAGCCTGCAATGATGTATGCTTCCATATTTTTTTCTTTTAGGTTTTAGTTGCAAGTCGCAAGTCGCAAGTTTTTAGTAAACCGATTGACAATGCACATTGCATTTATTTTTAATTATTTTTTTAGTGAATTATTTAATCCTAATATCATTTTCTGAACTTCTGTAACCTTTACTGCTATGTCATTTTGGTCTCCCTCATTTATAGAACCAAGATCAAAACTTAAGTAAATTAAATTTTCTACCTCGATTGCAGAACCAGCAGCCATGTCTAAAAATCTGCCAAAATCAGCATCTGTTCTACGTCCACAACCTTCAGAAATATTACAAGCAATAGAAACAGCTGCTCTACGTAGTTGATTTGTAATTCCAAATTTCTCATTAGCTGGAAAAGCAACAGAAAGAGCGTAAATATCCTTTACCAATCCTTTTGCTTTTTGCCAGACTATAAGTTCTTTAAAATTACTCATCTTATATTTATATTTTTTCAACTTCTTGCTTGTAGCTTGTGGCTTACAGCCTCCTCCTGTTTAGTTTCTAAGTGGTTTACCTTTTGTCAAAATAGATTGGATACGCTCCAATGTTTTCTTCTCTCCACACAATGAAAGGAATGCTTCACGCTCTAGATCTAAAAGATACTGCTCGGTTACTTTTGTAGCAGAGGTCAAATCTCCTCCACAAAGTACATAAGCAATTTTGCGCGCTATTTTCTCATCATGTTCTGAAGCATAATTGCCTACTCTAAAGGCTGCAGCACCTGCATATAAAGCGGCCAATCCTGTTCGCCCTAGCACTTCTACATCATCACGCATTACAGGTTGCGTATAACCAGCATTGTATAATTCCAATGCTCTCTCTTTGGCTACGGCCATGTGTCGATCTGAGTTGAGTACGATGATGTCTTTTTTCTTATCTAAGATACCATAGTTAAATGCCTCTGCTGCCGAAGTAGCCACTTTTGCCGTAGCTATCATTTGGAATTTATCAGCGATAGTAGGTATCTGTGGATCTCCATTAAAATAGGCATCCGAAGCACGCAATGCAAACTCTTTAGTGCCACCACCACCTGGAATCAAACCTACGCCAACTTCTACCAAACCAATATACGTTTCGGCAGATGCCACAGCTGAGTCCACATGCATGGTCATTTCGCAACCACCACCTAAAGTTAAGTTTTTGATGGCCGCTACTGTAGGTATAGAAGAAAAACGAGTACGCACCATAGTGTGCTGGAATGCGCGAATTGCATAGTCCAACTCATCCCAATCTTCTTCGATAGCCATCATCAAAATCATAGCTAAGTTTGCCCCAGCCGAAAAGTTTTCTCCCTCATGACCTAGCACTAAACCTTTCCAACCCTCGTTTTCAGCTATATCAATTCCTTTATTGATAGCCTCTAATACTTCACCACCAAGTGAGCTCATCTTTGTATTCCAAGATACGTTCAACACGCCATCGCCCATATCATCGATACGACAAGCGGCATTTTTCCAAACTGGTTTTTGTGAAGATTGAAGATCGGATAGGATAATCAATGACTCACGACCTGGAATTGATTTGTATGATTTAGATGGAATGTCATAATATTTACGAACGCCATTTTCTACTTTATAGAAAGAAGCATGGCCCGCAGCCAACATTTCATCTACCCATGGTGCCAATTTGAATCCAGCTTCTTTCATGCCAGAAACTATTGTCTGCACACCTACCGCATCCCATTGCTCAAATGGGCCTATTTCCCAACGGAATCCAGCACGCATAGCATCATCTATTTTGTACAGCTCGTCTGCTATTTCTGGAATACGAAGTGATACATAAGAACACATATAATAGTTTACTTTTCGTAAAAAATCACCATGCTTATCTTTCGATTTTGAAACTGCTACTAATCTCTGTTTAAGGTCTTCTACATTTTTTCCGATTTCAATAGTAGCCGACTTTGGACGCTCACTTGGCTTATATTCCAGCGTTTTCCAATCTAAGGTAGAGAACGTTTTTTTGCCACCTTCTCCTTTTTCCTTCTTACTAAATCCTTGACCTGATTTATCACCCCACCATTTGTTTTCATTCATTTTCAAAATCCAATCTGGCACTTGGAGTACATCTCTGTATTCGTCATTGGGTAGATTGTCATATGCTCCTTGCATTACTTTTATCATCGTATCTAATCCCACTACATCGGTAGTTCGGAAAGTAGCTGATTTAGGTTTTCCTATCAAAGTACCAGTGAGAGCATCTACTTCATCTACAGTCATGTCCATCTCTATCATGGTTTTGATGATAGCTGCTATACCGAAAACACCTACCCTATTGGCGATAAATGCTGGGGTATCTTTACACAAAACGGTTTGTTTGCCTAGGTACAAATCGCCATAATTCATCAAGAAATCTACTACCTCAGGATGTGTGTAGGCAGTAGGGATAATCTCTAACAAACGTAGATAACGAGGGGGATTGAAAAAGTGAGAGCCACAGAAATGAGCTTTGAAATCTTCGCTTCTGCCTTCTGTCATTAAGTGAATCGGGATACCAGAGGTATTAGATGTAATGAGCGTTCCCGGCTTGCGGTATTTCTCTACATTTTCAAATACTATTTTTTTGATGTCCAATCGCTCCACCACTACTTCAATAATCCAATCTGAATTTTTGATTTCTTTGATATTGTCCTCGAGATTGCCTGTAGTGATAAGATTTGCGAACGCTTTATCATACACTGGCGATGGATTGCTTTTCAAAGCAAAAGCCAGTTCATCGTTTACTTTTTGGTTACGCTTGGCTGGCTTTTTTGCATCCTCCTCAGATAGTCCAGGAGTCACAATATCGAGTAATAAAACTTTAAGACCCACATTGGCACAATGTAGGGCAAT
The DNA here is from genome assembly GCA_937894725.1 of uncultured Bacteroidota bacterium. GTDB lineage: Bacteria > Bacteroidota > Bacteroidia > Chitinophagales > LD1 > CALAYL01. Next base: position 7,714 of record CALAYL010000041.1, on the reverse strand, counting down.
TCTAGATCCCATCACACCTGCACCCAGTACGGTTACATGCTTGATGTGTCGTTTTTTTGCGGGCGTTACGCTTACCGCAGTTTGTTCTTTTAAGGTTGATTCCATATTTGATTATTGAGGTTTTTTATATTTTAAGGATAGCTAAAGTAAAATCATTTTTTATATCTACCAAACGTTTGGTAAAAAAATTAACGTTGATTAAAAAAAGGGTGTTGAGCTAAAAGTGGAGCAAAAACAACTGAAAGTTTCCCACATAGTTTTTCCTAGAAACAAAAAACCCTCGTACATCATTGACATACAAGGGCTTAGTTTTGAAAGTTGTGGTTTGAGAGGGAATTGAACCCCCGACACAAGGATTTTCAGTCCTTTGCTCTACCAACTGAGCTACCAAACCAAAAATTTGGAATGCAAATATAACCGAATATTCAAACTAACAAAATACTATTGCAAAATCTTTATTTCATATACCTTTTTCGACTTATTGGGCAAACTAGCCGTTCTGAGCCAGGTGTTGAGTACTTTTATATGTTTATATTTCAAATCAAACTGTTTTGCAAAGTTGGCCATATCGCCCACTGTCGTATCTACTGTTACTGTCTTATACTGAAATGGCTGGTACAATTCTTTGGGGTCTATATAAAATCCGGCTCGGTCTGGATTAGCAAAAATAATTTTCATGGCGAGTATTCTAAACACGTAGCGCGAGGTTTCAGACGTTAAAAAAAGTTCATAATAATCTTGGCTATGCTGATCAGAGAGGCGATTAAAAATACCATTTACACCATAGTTATAAGAAGCAGCTGCTAAGGTCCAATTGCCCAATTGACTTTTGGCATCTTTCAAATACTTACACGCTGCTCTAGTCGATTTCTCTACATGAAAGCGCTCATCTATTTCGCTATTTATCTCTAATCCATACTGCTTGCCTGTAGCAGGCATAAACTGCCAAAAGCCAGCTGCACCCGATGGTGATACGACATCTCTAAAGCCCGATTCTATCAGTGCCAAATATTTAAAATCGGTGGGCACACCCTCTTCTATCAATATCTTTTCTATCTCATCAAAATATCGATTTGCCAATTTCATGCTCAAAAGCGTGTTCGACTGCCAGTAAGCATTTACCTGCAATTCTCTGTCCAATCTCTCCTTCACTTCCGGATCCTCAAGCGGCACTCGCTCTCCAGCAAAATACAAATCACCATCCACTGTGAGGGGAAAAATCACTTGCATACTATCGCGCATTTTTTTGACTTCAAGACCTTGCGTTTCAAGAGCAGTTTTTTCAAATACATTCACAGGCTTAGGCTTAAAAGATTCGATGATACGAGCTGATACAAAACCTACGGCCAAACAAAGCACCCCCACTAAAACGTATATTCCTTTACTCAATTTCATACCTCAAAAGTAAACAAAATCATGCCAACTTGTCTTCTGACTCCATCTATTTGACTTGGAGTTTTATATTTGTAAAAAAAAACAACCATGGGAAGAGCATTTGAATTCAGAAAAGAGCGCAAAATGAAACGTTGGGGGGCAATGGCAAAAACCTTTACCCGTATAGGAAAAGACATTGCCATAGCGGTAAAAGAAGGTGGCCCTTCGCCCGATACGAATTCCCGTTTGCGCCAAGTGATTCAAAATGCAAAAAACGCCAATATGCCTAAGGATAGGGTGGAAAATGCGATCAAAAAAGCCTCTTCTAAAGATGCGGAAAACTATGAAGAGGTAGTATATGAGGGACATGGCGCACATGGTGTAGCAATCGTAGTAGATACAGCTACCGACAATCCTACACGTACCGTAGCCAATGTACGTTCGTATTTCAACAAATGCAATGGCGCATTAGGCACCAGCGGTTCGGTTGAGTATGCCTTTCAGAAAAAAGCACTTTTCAAATTCAACAAAGGAGATTTTGACAAAGAAGAACTTGAGTTTGAATTGATAGATGCAGGACTAAGTGAATTGGTAGAAGAAGAAGATCAATATTGGGCGTATGCAGCCTTTACTGATTATGGCAATTTGGCAAAAGCATTAGAAGAAAAAAATATAGAGATCATAGAATCTACTTACGAGAAAATTCCTGATTTTTATAAAGAAGACCTAACTGATGAGCAAGCAGAGGAGGTCATAAAACTGATAGATAAATTAGAAGAAGACGATGATGTCACTTTCGTTTTTCATAATATGAAATAGCGAAACCGTAAGAATTAGCCCTAATTTTTCTGTTAAACCGTAAATATTAGACTTAATTTTTCTGCCGTCCCGTAAAAATCCAAGACAGTTTTATGGATTTTGTAGTATGAGGATAGTTCGAAATTAAATCTTTTCCAAAGTTCTGAAAACTGTGGAAAAGGAAGTAAACAAAACAAACCCTCAAGGTTTAAAAAACCTTGAGGGTTTGAATAAGTATGAAGTTGAACCCAAATTTTATCCCTATTTCTTTATCCCATCTATCGCCTGATATGAGGTATTGATTCCTTTTATCAGTGCCGAACTAAATCCCGCATGTTCCATCTCATTTAACCCTGCTATGGTACAGCCCTGTGGGGTAGTTACTTTGTCTATCTCTGCTTCAGGATGTGAGCGCTCCTGCTGCAATCGCATAGCGGCTCCTTTCACCGTCTGCGCTACTATTTTTTGAGCCGTATTTGCATCAAAACCAATCTGAATACCGCCTTGCATCATAGCCCGCATAAATCGCATCACATAGGCTGTGCCACAAGCACAAATCACAGTAGCGGCATCCATCAGTTTTTCATCTATAAAAACCAATTCGCCCAAAGCCTCAAAAATTTTTGTGACCAATTCTTTATCTTCCATTTGCACGGCACTATTCAGCGAAACACAGGTCATTGAAGCTCCTTGTGCGATAGCTGTATTGGGCATAGCACGTACTATTTTTTTGTCCTTACCAAACCAAGTGGCTAAGTCATTTATCTCCACTCCCGTAATCACCGAAATCAATACAGCATCGTCAACGTATGGTGCTATCTCCTCTGCTACAGCTCGTATTTGATGGGGTTTTACGGCTAAAATGATCACCTTCGCATCTTTGACCGTAGCGATATTGTCGCTACTCGTGGCTATCCCCAATGGCAAAAGCGATGCGATGGCATCAGGATTTCTACGGCTTACTGTTATACTTTTAAAAAAATCGGCATTTGCCATTCCCTTGGCGATTGCCGCACCTAGATTTCCTCCCCCGATAATAGATAGCTTCATGTTTTGTTTTTGTGAAATGAAATCTACAAAACTTATGAAAACAACTAGTTAAAATTTAATTAAAATTGCTTAAACCCAAATGGAGATGAGTAAAAAATATCAACTTGCATTTATCGTAGGAGGCTCCTCGGGGATAGGTCTTGCGATAGCCAAACAGTTAGCCGAAAACGGTACACAGCTTTGCCTATTTGCCCGAAATCAAGAAACCTTAGCGCAAGCAAAATTGAAAATCACAGCTTCTTCAAAAAATGCATGTGATATCTTTTCTGTAGATGCTAGCCAGTATGAAGACCTGAAGTTGTGTTTTGAAAATGCCATAAGGCTGCATGGAGTACCTGACTTGCTCATAAACTGTGCTGGTCGTGCCATTCCAGATTACTTTTTAAATATATCGGTATCTCAAATGCAGCAAACCTTTCAGGTCAATTTTCAAACTATTTGGAATGCTTGCCACATTATGATCCCTCATCTCAAAACGAATGGCGCTACCATTCTAAACACCTCGTCTATTGGTGGTTTTATTGGTGTATTTGGGTTTACAGACTACTCAGCCGCTAAGTATGCTATCATTGGATTTTCAGAAGCATTGAGCCAAGAAATGGAACAATACAACATAAAAATACAACTGCTTTGTCCGCCAGACACCCATACCCCAGGTTTTGAAAACGAAAACAAATCGAAACCTATAGAAACACAGCGAATTTCAGCTGCTGCAAAAATCATGAAGCCCGAAGCAGTAGCAGCCGAATGTATTAAAAAACTAGGTACGAAGCAGTTTATGATTATACCTAGCTTTGATGGCAAACTCTCTTGGTGGATGAAAAGATATTTTCCGTTTTTAGTAGATCGCATCATACGCGCAGCTATCAAAAAAGCATAACGGAAAGTCAAAGATTTAGCGCATTATTTGCCAGCTAACAATACCGCTTTCAATACATCAAAATCATTATCAATATTGATTTTTAGGCTATCCATATCCAACAAATCGCTCAACTGCCTAGGCAGGGAAATTTCAATCCCCAGCACATTTTCTACATCATCTTTAAACTTGGCAGGATGCGCAGTAGCCATCACTAAATTAGGTGTATCGGGAGAAAATTTATTAGCAACGAAAACTCCTACAGCGGTGTGTGGGTCGGCTATGTAGCTTTGTTTGTCATTCAACAACTGCATTGTTTTTTTTGTGTCTTCATCAGAAACTGAGTATGCAGTTAAGTGTTTTTTTATGTTCGTTAAATCATTTTCGAATAGCGAAAAAATACGCTCCATATTGCTCGGATTGCCTACGTCCATGGCGTTTGAGATTGTTTGTACAGATGGTTTGGTATGATATTCTCCTGTAGAAAAATACTGTGGCACTACATCATTGGCATTGGTAGCTGCTATGAAATTCGCAATCGGGAATCCCATTTTTTGCACAAACAAACCAGCCGTGATATTGCCAAAATTGCCACTAGGTACGATGATAGTAGGCGACTTTCCTGTTTGCAAAAAATGCTGATGCGAAGCATAAGCATAGTACGTCATCTGCGGCAAAAGCCGACCGATATTGATAGAGTTGGCGGAGGTCAAACTCAGAGCCTCACTTAGTTTCGAATCCGCAAAAGCCATTTTCACCATGCGCTGACAATCGTCAAAGGTACCCTCCACACAGATAGCTTTTATGTTTTTTCCAAAGGTAGTGAGTTGCAATTCTTGCAGTTTGCTGACTTTACCCTTTGGGTATAAAATCACTACGTCTATATTTTCTTTATCAAAAAATCCATTGGCTACAGCAGAGCCTGTATCACCCGAAGTGGCTACTAGCACAGTAGCTTTTTTGTTTTTCTTTTGCAATATTTTAGTGAGAGTGTTTGCCATAAACCTTCCACCAAAATCTTTGAAAGCGAGCGTAGGGCCATGAAACAATTCTACGATTGTTAAATGGTCAGTTAGCGGAACTATAGGCACTTCAAAGTCAAAAGAATTGGTAATAATCTCTCTGATTTCAAACTCCGTAAAATAGCCTTTTAGAAAAGGAGAAATCAAGGCTTTGGCTAAGTCCGTGAAACTATCATCAGCAGAGATGTTTTGATATACAGCAGGAAAGTCAGAAGGCATAAAAAGCCCACCATCAGGGGCTATACCTTGAAGCAAAGCTTCGTCAATGTTATATTTGATTTCTGAATTTCGGGTAGAGTAGAAGTGCATAGCGTATGTACTGATATTTTTTGAATGGTAAAACTAGGCAATCGAAACAGAATTTTTCAAAACAGAGCGTGATTTATTTGATTACCTGCCAATATTTGGCAAAACACAAGCATATACTCACTTTTTCTTTTTCTCTAATAGTTGGATTATCCGATTTTGCTTTTCTATCAATTCTTTCAAAATACTAATCTCTCTTTTTAAAGCATCTATTTCTGTATTATGTACTTCATGATAATCTCACATCTTCGTTGGTGATAATACCAACAAGGGCGAAATATGTCCCATTTATGCCAAGGCTTTTATTTTTACAACTTAAAAGGTGAATCTTTACACTTTAATGGTAAATTTCAAAAAGAATAATTTATTAAAAAAACTTGATGAGATCTAAAAATGGAATTTCATTGCTAATACTTGCCCTGGTTTTTAGTTTGCAGTTTTTGGCTGGTTTTCTGTATTATCCAAAATGGAAAATAGATAATACAGAAGCAACCATTAGTTGGGACGTATCTGGATATTATATGTATTTGCCTGCCATCTTTATATATAAAGATTTAAAGAGTTGTTCGTTTAAAGACTCTATAATGGCGAAATATCATCCAACTCCAGACTTCCAACAAGCTTTTATACATAAGTCTGGGAATTACGTAATGAAATATTCATCAGGGCAGGCGATAATGTTATCGCCTGCCTTTTTTATAGCAGACATTTATTGCCATTTATTCCACAAATACCCAAGAGATGGTTTTTCATTGCCCTATCAGTTTTCGGTTTGGGCTTGGTGTTTGCTTATTTCATTTTTAGGTTTATTTATCCTCAGAAAAATATTACTTTATTATTTTTCTGATAAAACAGTTGCTCTCACCATTTTTTCGATAGCTCTTTGTTCTAATTACTTTGAGTATAGTGCTATAAGTGGCTCTATGTCGCACAATACACTTTTTACATTGTATGCCTTGCTTATTTTTGCTGTCCTCTCTTTTTACAAAAAGCCGAAAGTATTTCTTGCCATAATCATAGGTAGTCTTTGTGGTTTAGCTACTATCACTAGACCTACAGAGATAATTTCTGTGTTCATTCCGATATTGTGGGGTATTTCAACCAAAAATGCTATTCAAGAAAGGCTTTGTTTCTTTAAAGAAAACGTGCTAATGATTGCTATTGCAATAGTTGCATTTCTTTTAGTTGGGTCCATACAGCCTATCTATTGGAAATGGGTATCAGGAGAATGGTTTGTTTATAGCTATGGAAACCAAGGATTCGATTGGTTTTCACCTCATATTTATAAGTGTTTGTTTAGTGCAAAAGCAGGTTGGATACTTTATTCTCCAATGATGATTTTTGCTATCATGGGTTTATTTACTCTTTATAAGGAGTGGAAGGAATTGTTTTTTGTATGTTTTGTTTTCCTAATGCTTTTCACTTATATCTGTTTTTCGTGGAGCGAGTGGTGGTATGGCTGGAGCTTAGGACAGAGAGCCATGATACAATCGTATCCTATGTGGGCTATCGCACTTTGCTCATTTTATGAATACCTTTTTGCGCAAAAAAGACGCATTTATAAATACGCAATCTACATGAGTTTACTTTTAGGATTTGTCTATAATATTTGGCTCACACATCAAGGGCACAGAGGTGGGTTATTGAAAGGTCCCGAAATGACAAGAGCCTATTTTTGTGCTATTTTTAGCAAACTCAATATAGATGAGGCAACTTTATTTTTGTTAGACAACAATGATATATACAAAAGTGAGGTGAAGAATCCAACTACCGTATATTACAATTCCTTTGATAAAGATACTAGCATTAATAGTTTAGTAATTGATTCAATTACAGGCAACAAAGTTTTGTTTTTAAAAAGCGAATATCAATTTACTTCAGAATATTCGTTTTCCCCAAAAAGCACAGCTAACTGGTACAAAGTATCAGCCGATTTTAGCGCATATAGTAAAGAATGGGATACTTGGCGAATGACTCAGTTTTATATAAAATTTTACCATAAAGATGTAGTGATAAAAGAAAACATGATTCGTGTATATAGAGTTTTAAATGACAATCAATCAAGAAGCATACATTTTTTTGCTAAAAAACCTTTAGAGGATTTTGATAGAGTATCTATGAGCCTATATCATGCCAATTCGGATAAATTACTCTATATTGATAATCTGAAAGTAGAGTCTTTTGATGAATAATAAGGGCGAGCCGCAGCCCGAGGGTGCGTATTGATATGTGGTAGAGATAGGAGGAGTACTGAGGAAGGGGGTGGTGATGCTGATGAGATGATGTGTTGATTAGCAAATTAGCA
>CALAYL010000040.1 GCA_937894725.1 uncultured Bacteroidota bacterium | reverse complement strand
TTTGTAGATCATCCCACCATAATTGGTTAGAGGCGCATTGATGTGGGGCCTGCTTGTATAATCCACTCACCCTAAAGTCAGGATTTTGGAACCGTTATGATTTGTCTTTCTAATTTAGATGGGATAGCGCATTCAATTTTTATGACTTATGCACTTCATCACATAAGCGCACATTAACGAATGCAAAGCGATTTGGTAATCGAAATCGAAATTTCCCTACCAAACGTTTGGTAAATCCAAAAACTTCTTATTTTTACTAGCTAAATTTTTAAAAACACCTATAAAAAATACGTATGAGTACGACTAACGACAAAAAAGCAAATCTTCGTGGCGGAGAATTTTTGATTAAAGAATCTAGCTGGGAAGATGTATTTATCCCTGAAGAAGTATCGGAGGAGCAGCAAATGATGCGCGATATGACTAGAGAGTTTATCACGAAAGAAATTGACCCACGATTAGAAGAACTTGACAAAGATCCTATGCTAGGCATAGAGATTATCGACAAAGCGGGCGAATTGGGTCTATTAGGCTTGCATATTCCTACAGAGTTTGGAGGTGAAGGCAAAGACACGACTACCTTTTCGTATGTAACTGAAGTATTGGGTGGGGCACACGGCATCTCGGTAGCCATTGGCGCACATACTGGTATCGGCACATGCCCTATCATCTATTATGGTACAGATGAGCAACGTGCAAAATATTTACCAAAGTTGGCTACTGGAGAGCTCAAAGCGGCATATTGCCTTACAGAGCCATGGAGTGGGTCTGATGCATTGGGTGCGCGTACCAAAGCGGTATTGAGCGAGGATGGCAAACATTACGTTGTAAATGGTCAGAAAATGTGGATTACCAATGCTGGCTTTGCCGATGTGTTTGTCGTTTTCGCAAAGATAGATGGCGATGACAAAAAATTTACCGGTTTTATTCTTGAAAAAGGAATGGAGGGATTGAGCGTAGGAGCTGAAGAAAAGAAAATGGGTATCAAATCATCATCTACCCGTCAGGTATTTTTCAATAATGTAAAAGTACCTGTAGAAAACCTTTTGGGCGAAATAGGCAAAGGGCATAAAATTGCATTTCAAATTTTGAACATAGGTCGTTACAAATTGTGTAATGGCGTATTGGGAGGTGCTAAGCGCGCTTTAGACCAAGGCGTAAAATATGCTAATGAGCGTCAGCAGTTCAAAACACCTATCGCTCAGTTTGGCGCCATCAAGCATAAAATTGGGGAAATGGCTATCCGTATTTGGACAGCAGAATCAGCATCATGGAGAGTGTGCGGCTGGATAAACGATGAAGAACATGCACTCAAAGCGGCTGGCAAAACGATGACTGAATATTTTACAGGCGGTGCTGAAGAATTCCAAATCGAGTGTGCCATGTTGAAAGTAATAGGCTCGGAAGTATTGGATTATGTAGTAGATGAAGCGCTTCAAATTCACGGTGGATATGGCTTTTCAGAAGAATATCCAATGGCGCGCGCATACAGAGATTCTCGTATCAACCGTATCTTTGAAGGTACAAACGAAATCAATCGTATGCTTTCGATAGATGCCTTGTTGAAGTTTGCGATGAAAGGAAAAATAGATTTGATGACACCGGGTATGGCGATTCAAAAAGAATTGACAAGTGTGCCAGATTTCTCAACACCCGATATGGACGATGTGTTTGGTGCAGAAAGAGTGGCCTTGAAAAATGCCAAAAAAGCCTTCTTGCTAGTAGCAGGTGGTGCGGTGCAAAAATTGATGATGCAACTCGAAAAAGAGCAAGAAATATTGATGAATGCAGCAGATGTATTGATGGATATTTTCACGATGGAGTCGGCTATGTTGCGTGCCGAAAAGTTGATTCATCTAAACGGATTGGAAGCTTCGCAAATTTATGTTGACATGGTAAAATGCTTCTTCTTTGAAGCTATGGATCGTATCAACTCAAATGGCCGTAAAGGTTTAGCGGCATTCGCTACAGGCGATGAACTTCGCATGATGGCCATGGGCGTAAAGCGTTATACCAAATATGAAATGGTAAATACAAAAGAACTCAGACGTAAAATAGCAGATAAGTTGATAGCTGAAAATGGCTATTGCTTCTGGAACTAAGTTACTCACCACTCCGTTATCACGAAGTAAAAAGAAAGCTCAATCTCGCAAGGTTATTAAAACCTTGCGAGATTTTTATTTTAAAGTTTAGCTATGCTTATAAATATTATCAACGTTTGTTTCGCATTATCCAAAAGACAGACAAATCTCCACCATGCTAAAATCCCCCCCTTTCACATCTACAATATCACATTGTCTATAAAATACCTTTCATTCACATCGCCTAGGGCAGAGTTAGCTTTGTTTTTTTGGTGTAAAGCGGGTACATCGGTGATCACAAAAAACTGCATGTCGTCAAAAATCACCGCTTTTTTTTGTGCTGCAAAAGGGTCACCTGCATAGCTATTGAGGATAGAGATATGACATTTGTGTAGCTTTTGGTAGCGGTAAGCCATACCTTTGAGCAGTGGCTTCATCGCCTCTGTATCGCCACAGAGCAGCATAGGATAGAGCAGATTATCAGTTAGTTTTAGCGATGCTACAAACTTAAAGAAGCCCTTTGGATTTTGGAGTGTCATTTGAAAGTAGTCGCCATAGTTCACCGCTAAACCGTAGGCTACTTTGCCTTCTTTTTCTACCCGATACACTTCGCTGCTTTTGCTATATTTTTTCACGTTTTGTATCACTTCTAAAAACGCCTCAAAACTGTACAAGGCTTGAAATATGTAGTTTTTCTTTTGCGCTATATATACGTCATACATAGTACGAAGTGCATCCATATTTTGGGTGATTACTTCTAGTTTTTTATCTGCACTGCTGCTTCCAAAAAGGCGATTTACCTGTGTATTAGCACGCATCGGAAAAATTTCAAATTGCTTATTGTACTTCTCCGAGTTTTGCTTTAAGGCTGTTACTATACCTTCGTTTTGCTTGCCCATAGCGGCATAGGCGTAGTGTACGCCATACACCTCTACGAGGGAGTGAAAAATGCTAAATATTAGCGTGAATATTTTACGTCTGCGATATATTTTTTGGCCATCTTCAGTCCGCTCACTTACTCTGAGTACATTGTAATAAAAACCTTCCTCCTTTTGCCCCTCGGCATTCATAAAGTCAAATACATTGGCATGGCCATAATGCACCACCCAGTAGTCGCGCAGACCGCTCGTATCGGTAGTTTTGGGATGAATGGCAACCACCACGATGGCTCGGTTATTGACATGCTTTAGACTATCTGGAAAGTTGTGAAAGTAGCTCTGAAAAGTGAGCGACCCCTCGCCTTTTTCGTTCACATGTTTTTCGGGAGCGGAGATAACCTCTCGGCACTGCTCATAGAAGTAAGCCGTGTCTGCCTTGAGATGGTAGGTGGGCAAGATTTGATCCATCTCATCGAGCATGGATATAGGCAGGGCGAGCAAGATGAGTTCTTCGGGGAAAGTATCCTCAGACTCTATATGTACCTCTTGAGTATTATAGCCTGTGGCTGTTTTGCCTTTGATGAAGTGGTAGCTTCTTTTTTTCATGTTGCTGGTATTTTGACAGGGTGAACTTAATCACTTTGGGCCCCAATTCTTAATAAGACAAAGAAATTGGTTTTATTCTGGATTTTATGAAAAAAAATTAGGCACTTTTCTGTCCGTAGTCGTTCTCCTCAAAACTGCCTTTAGACTAACCGATATATAAGGCACAAGTTACCCTGCCAAAAGCCACACACAAAACTTGCGCCTGTGACGGACAAATCTCCATCATCTTAAATTCTTAATCCAAAAATTCTCCATTCTCAAATCCGCTTAGTAATCACAAATTCAAAGACAAGCTTCCTCCTGTAGTTATTTCAAAGGTTTTGTTTACGGTGTTGTGTCCAGATTTTGCAAATTTTGACCGATATACCAATATATATTTACCTGGTTGCAGCACGATGGTTTCTTGTTTTTGCTCTGGGGTGAGGTCGTAGAGTTTTACGAGTTGTTTTTTTTGCTCTATAAAAATAGACCCAAAATATTCGTAGCTTTTATTGATGGTCAATATACCAGGCGAGGGTATTTCGACATGGGTCGTTTTATTGGGGTCTATGGTAATGTCTTTGAGATAAGTGCGGGGTAGGGTGAGTATTTCTGCATCATACTTACCAACCAAATACCGAACACTTGTATTTAAGTTTTGTATATGAAAAAAATCGGTCGAATCTTTTTGATACAATATACACTTGATGCGTTCTATGATAGCCGATTTAGAGACATTGCTTTGTAAGCTAAAATCGAGCGATCCCTGTGCCGCATCGGTACCTACTATGGTGTGTCTGTTGTGTAGAGGAGTGAGGTTTCGTATCCATCTTTCGGGACGTGTATGGATTTGAATAGCATAAGTAAAAAGAGGCGAAATCGTAATGGTATCGGGATGACCGTAAGCATTGAGTGTGTGATAAAAATGATGCTTTGCAATACCCGTTTGTTGATCATAAAAGGTCATGGCTACGCCTGTTTCTATGGCTTGTTTTTGGGCATTAAAGAGATTGACCTGTATGGTGGTTTTCGCTATGGCCTCATCTACTATGTTTTTGAGTTTTTGATTAAACTCTTCATCGGTATTGGTATTTACTGTTTGCCCTATACAACTGAAATAATCTGCCACCTGTGTGGTGAGCGACATACCTATTACGAAAGGTTTGAGTAGTACCCCTCGCTCTTGCAGCAATGTTGCTATTTCGCACGGGTTTCCACCACACGACTCTTCTCCATCGGTGATTAAAATCAAGATGTTTTTTGCAGTAATGTCTTCGCCAAAATCGCGACTTGCTTTTTCGAGTGCATAGGCAATGGGCGTTATGCCTTTGGGGCGGATACTGCTCACTCTATCCAAAAATTTTTCTCTATTGTAGCGACCTAGTGGTACTTCGAGTCGAGAGTCTTTACAATTAGCTTCCGATTCGTCATACAGATGCCCAAACACCCGCAAACCAAAATACACATTATCGATATGCGATAAACTATCGGCTATTTCGCTGAGCGTGCGTGTGGCTGTTTTCCACTTTGAGCCCCCTGTCCAATCTTTGCGCATGCTAAACGAACCATCCATCAAAAACAAAATATTGGTTCGTTGGGCAGGAGTGTTTTGCGCCTGCAGGCTACCTCCAAAAAGGAGAAAAATGAGGATGATATGGAATGAGCGAATAATAAACCTAGTTTTTGTAAAGTAATCTATCTATCATTTTTTGCTGCTGGGCTATAAGATTATCTTTCTCTAAAGCTAGCTTTTTGTACTCCTCTACAAGATTCTTTATTTCGATGAGCAAAGTAGCATCTGCTACATGCTGATGATTGTTTTCAATGACACTATTCGAACCTAAAATATTTGCAGAAGAATTTTCTATTCTTTCTATGTGCACACCGCTACTTTCAAGTATTTCGTGAATATCCATGGAGAGAATATTCGCTAGTTTGTAGGCTTCTTCCAATTTGAATTTTCGCTCCCCATTCTCACTTCTGTTATAGGCTGTCAGTTCCATATCTAATTAGTCAGCTATGTCTTTTTGAGAGAAACCTAATTTTTCTCTTTGCTGTTTTACGTTGGTTAGTGGTTTGTTTTTCATACTAGATTTTGGGGCAAAAATTTGAATTGTGAAAAATACAAAGATGATTTGGAATATTCACAATAGATATGCGATTATAATAAATCAGATTTGGATTAAACAAACTAAAAGCTGATTAATCACCTAATAATGAAAAAGGATAAGGGAGATAGCTCCCAAAAAATTCAGCCAAACATTAATAAAACACTAAAACAACCAAAAAGAAAAATTTAATTGCAATTACCCTAATCGGCTCTCTATTTTTGGCAAGTTGTAAAAAAGAGCAAGCTCCACTTACAGGTTCTAAATACGGAAATGAACTAAGGTCTGCTACTGCCAAAGCACCTACGTCAATTTTACCCTACGGAGAAGTAAAAAAAAAAATAATATTCTGTATTTTTCGACTTCAGCTGATTTAAGAAAAACACTTCACGCTTTGGCAAACAATCAAGAATATGCAATAGAAACTTATCAAAACAAATTTGATGAGAAAACGACTGTAGAAGATTTCGAAAAACAAGCTACACTAGATGGGTGGAATGACAATCTAACCTTTATGGATTTTGAAAAGCAGTTTGGATTCACTTCATTGCGCCCTACTTATGAGGAGAAATTAACTAAATGGGGAGAAAATGGATTATTAGAGAATGACCCCAATAATCCTGACCATTGCTTACCATTTAGTTCTTTGCCTGTACTCACTGTTTTGAATGAAAAAGCAGTATTGGGATGCGAAGGAAAACTATATAAGTTTATGAATAATGGTGTGATATATGAAATCACGGATGGAGATATAGCTACTATAGATAAAATCACAGCACAATATCAAATGATAGAATTTGTAGCTCCTAATGTAAATATACTGAACAAGGAATTGTTGGGAACGTTTAAAACGGAGGCTAGTTGTTATAGTAGAGGTAGTAACTTTGAAAATTATGAAACCATAGAAAAAGAACACGTTCAAGATAAAATCCAATTATTTTATGCTAGTTCATTATTTTCATTTGCCTAAGCAAAAATGATTAATTGGAGAAATACAGGGGGCAACAACTATACTCGTCAAAGCAGAAACATGTCTGCTGGAATTTATAATAAAAGCTCGGGGGAGTGTTCTGGAGGTAAAGTTGCTAGTGGTACAACCAAGTGGAGAATTGGACAAACAAGAACCTATAGCGATTTTACTCTTTTTGCACCCGCATTCAGTGCCGAATTTGGAGCATTATTCACTGATAGCAAATTAGAGTATTATGGCAAAAACTTTAACTGGAATACTCTTTTAAGATAGAATGCGAATAACAAGCAATTTGCTTTCAACACAACCAGATCGAAATTTTTCGGTCTGGTTGTTTATCATATTATTCTTGGTTTGCGCTCTCTCTTCAAAAGCACAATCTGATACCATTCAATTCAATCCTCAAGAACCCATCCACAACTACTCCGAAATTTTAAAAAAAAGATATTGGAACTTCTTTATTAGACCGCTCGTTTCTTTCCAAAAGGGAAATTACTACAAAGACAAAGCTTTCTCTTTCTCTTTAAAACCAGCATTAGGCTTCCAGTTTGGGTGGATGATGAGTTTTGGATTGCCTAAACATTTTGCTATTCAAACAGGCATAAATGTTGAGATAAATTATATCAGAATAAATTACTCTGTTAGAGAGGGCTATTTCATGCAAAGTCAGCCATCAAATTTTAATGAAAAAGCATTAAGTTATTTTGGATTTATTTTGCCAGTATATTTAAGCTATCGAATACCCATCAATAATCAAAAGCATAGTTTTTTTGTAGAGCCTAAAATTGGGGTAGATATAAAATTGGGTTCAGGTTCTAAAATTACCTCAAGTTCATATTCTCAACTTTCTGATTCTTCATTTTTGTTTTCAGCATATTTTGATAAAGGCTCTGAGAATCCCGCAATTGGAGTAAAAGATAGACTTACCGCCTCATTTGTAGTAGGCTGTGGATTCAATTTTATATTAAAAAATCAGCGGATATTGAATTTTCAGTTTTTCGGCACTTATAACCCTTTTATCAAAGATTATGGTACGATGACTTTTATACCTGGCTCTCCTTATGAGAAGAAAATCCCCTTTAGATACCATTACAATAGTCTTGGATTTGAGCTAAATTATTTATTTACCAAATATCCTAAACACATCACCAAAAAGCAAGCTAAAAAAATTGTTTTTCAAAATGCCATTTCAAAATAGTTTCAATCAAGGCTGATAGATAAATTTCGGCTTTCTTCAATAGTGAACATAAATACCTTTGTTGACTTCGTTTGCATATTGCCGATAGGTTGATAAACCATTCGATAATTGCCTGGCTGGAGTTTTACCGTTTCATACTTTGTATATAGCTCATATTCATTGAGCTTTTTCCAAGCTTTGCCTTGCTCATACAAGAGTGTAGCTTTTACTTTTGTAGGGCTGTAAAAAATCGCACTGCCATAGTTTGCTATCTTTTCAGCAGTTTCTACATCGGCTATTACTGGAGAGGTTTGCGTGTAGTATGGCTTTGTCAATACATTGAGGGTGTAGTCATCTGCAAGATAGTTTTCTCTTTGATTGAGTTCTTGTACATGGATGATTTTTTTGGCTGCATTGCGCATTACCACTTGGGCATCGTTGGTCGAAAAAGAACTACCTGCACAAGGTGTAAACAATCTACCAATAGGCATATCGAGCGCGATGATATTGTGTGTACCTATCTGCAATTCGATGCTGTCTTTAATCACTGGCGGAGTGCTATGGACTACGAGTTTATACATACCCATGGGATTGAGAAAAAGCGTATCGGGCAGACCAGCAGGCGAAAGAGTATGGATGAAATTATACTCTGGATGACTCGTTTCCTTATCATACAATGTAAATGGAATATTGGTTATCGAGGCGTTTCCTTTGCGGTCTATCAAATTGATTTGAGCTGTGGTCACATTCATACTTTGGCGTATCATCACACCCATCGTTTCTTTGAACGATTGCTGGTCGGTTGCATTCACAAATTGCCCAATACAATCAAACTTTGCCGCTATCTTTTTTTCTACGCCCAATCCTATAATGAATGGACGAAATGATATTTTCTTTTTGACCAAAAGGCTTGATACACTACAGGGGTCATCATCGCAGTTTTCATCGCCATCGGTAATTAAAATGATGGAATGGATACTACCCGTATCTAGCTCAAAGTCTTTGGCTGCCTGTGATAGCGAGTAAGCAATTGGGGTCATTCCCTGTGGGTTTAGGGTTTTTAAAACATGAGGTAAAACAGCCGAAGCGTTTTGTGTAAATGGCATTACTAGCCGAGAGTCCTTACAGTTTTTTTGTACGCGTGGATAGTCTGCCCCAAACACCCGCAAACCCATATATGCCGATGGATATTTTCGTTGAATCGAATCGGCTATGTCGATTAAGGCTTCTTTAGCTATTTGTATCCTATCTCGACCATTCCATTTTTCTTTCATGCTCCCCGACACATCTAGCAAAAATAAAATTTTGATGCTGTTTGGTTTGTATAGACGCACCGTTTGTGCATTTGCTTTTAGTCCAAAAACAAATACGCATAATAGTATCAAGTGTTGAATAAAAATAGGCGAGTTCATCAAATCTAAAAGTAACAACAAATCACTTGAGTCTGAGTATATCTACACACAAAGAATATTAAATGACCAAAAAAATTGACGGATTTAGGAACTATACTTTGAATTGTAACTCTACAGTAGCCCCATTGTTTGAAAACACCACAAGGTCTGCTAGCTGCATCATCAAGAAAACGCCTCTTCCGCATGGTCGATCAAGGTTTTCGGGAGCTGTAGGGTCGGGTAGTTGATTATAATCAAAGCCTTTGCCTTCGTCTTTTACTATAAAAACTAAGCGATTGGTCGCCTCATCTTTAGTGCAATTTATGCTTACCGTTTTGTTTTTATTTGACTTGTTGCCATGTATAATACCATTGTTGGCAGCCTCAGTGAGCGATATAAGTATGTTTCCAAACGTATCATCGCCTACTTTATACTCTTTGCAGATTTGCTCTACAAATTGCTCTACTTTGGCTATCTCGTTGGGATCTGAATTTACTTGGATGCTGCTCATAAGTCAATTATACTAAACTTTTCAAATAATGTTTCCGAAAGTGTGATTTACATCAAAAATTATACCAATATTTTTGAAATACTACGGATTCGTATTTGAAATATTTTTAAAGTATTTATCCGAAAGCTGCTTGTAGTAGGGTTTTAGCGAGGGCGGGGCCGTTTTATATAAATCAACCATCGATTTTTGCTGTTTCAAATAATTTTCGAGCGATGGTGGTAATTTTCGGTCTATTGCTTTGCCTTGATTCGACTCACGCTCTGGCTTCTCGTCACGCTCACGCTGTGCTTTTTCGGCTTCGAGTAGGCGCACCGTGATTTCTTGTTGTCTTCGGAGCATTTCGGTCGTTATGCGCTTGTTTACAAGATCGGTTTCGTTTTGTTCCATTTGTTGCAACACCTTGCTTAGGTCGCCTAGTGAGCCTTTGCCATCTTTGTTTTCCTCAGCGTTGAGCTTTTCGAGCATTCTGCGCATCTCGGCTTGTTGGGCTGCCATCTGTGCAAATTCTTTACTGAGTTCTTTGCTGTTGCCTTCGCCCTTACCTTGTTTATCGCCTTTTTCCCCTTTGTCGCCTGGCTTTTTACCTTCGCTGGGTTTCATCTGTTCGGCTATTTGCGATATTTTATCCGAAAGTTGCTTTTGCATTTTAGATAGGCTTGGCTTACCATCGCCTGGCTTTTTACAACTCTTACACATTTTAGGTGGTCCATCTTTCGGGTCGCTTTCACTCATTTTCATCTGCATTTGCTGCTGTGTTTCGCTCAGCATCAGGGCGAGGTTGTTTAGCCCAGTCATCACAAATTGTTGAAAACCTGCTGCCTTGTAGCTGTTGCGCGCCTCCATTTCGTCTTTCGATAGTTCGATATATTTGTTGATGTCGTTTATCTGTTTGGTCACAAACGATTTGATTTGAAACACACGTTTAGCCAAGGCATACAAACTATCTTCGACCATAGCCGAGTTTTCTTTGATGCGCTGTTGCTCTGTCATCAAGTCGGCATACTTAGGGCTGTTGATGTTGGTTACTTTCACTTCTTTAAAAAGTTTCTCTTGGTCAAACGAAAGGGTCAATACGTTTTTGAGTAACTGGCGCAGGGCTTGCATATCTTCTTCATTTTCTTCTGACTCGGCATCAGCTTTCATTTTTGCCAATTTTTTGGCTGCTGCTTTCATGTTTTTGGCTGCACTCTTTTGATTTTTAGCCGCACTTTGTTTGTCGTTTTTTTCTAAATCCCCGGCAGCATCCTTACTATCTTTTTCTGCTTTTTCTAAATCTTCTTTGGTTTCTTTGGTATCGGCATTACTATCCGTCTCTTTGTTCATCTTCTCGATGTCTTGCAGATCTTTTTTAGCTTGCTCTATTTCTTTGTTTAGCTGGTCTTGCTTTTCTTTTAGGTCTTTTGCATCCGCATTTTTCTGTTCTGTTTTCTCGGCCAATTTTTCTTGCTTTTCGGCCAGTTTCTCGAGCTTATCTATGGTCTCTTGCGTCTTCTTTTCCAATTCTAGTTTTTTGAAAAGCTCCAGCATTCTATCCAAATCTTTCTCGGCCTTTTCATTTTTATCTTTCATGTCCTCCATCTTTTCGATGGCATCTTTTTTCTGAATGTCTTCGAGCATTTTTTGTAGCTTTTCATACAGCTTTTTCATCTCATCTGGCATCACCGCATCAAAAAGTTCTTGAAGTTGTTTTTGCTTTTCCTTTATGCTTTCATTTGGTTTCTTATACTCGTTTTGTTTCTCTGTATTTTGCTTGTTTTTTTCTTTGAGTGCTTCCAGTTGTTTTTCCAGTTGTTTTTGCTTGTCGAGCAGGTCTTGTATGTTCTTTTTATCCTCCCAACTCAAGTTCTTTTTATCCATCATTTTTTCTTGCAGGGCTTGCATTTTCTCTTTCAGCAGCTTAGCATCTTTCATACTTTGCTTCAGATCGTCTTTGATTTCTTTGTTCTCTTTATCCAGTTCTTTTTGTAGCTCATTATCGGTGACCATGTTAAACGTGATCAAGCTAGACTTAGATGATTTGCTGCCAAGCACCACATCGTTGTCCCATACCTCAAAATAGTAGCTCATTTTATCGCCCGGTGCTATTCCCAGCTCAGTGATATTCCAAAAAAACTGAAAGCCTGAAGAAGTACCTGGCTGGAAAGCAACTTCCATCGACTTATTTACCCCTTCGGCATCTTTGTCTGCACGGATGATTTGATAATTAAATGTCAATCGCTTCAAACCATAATCGTCAGATATTTCACCTAGGTAATAGAAAAAGCGGTCGTTCATAGAGTCGCGCTTTTCAGCCACCGTGATTTGCGGATAAAGGTCGGGCACCACACTGATGCTATAAGCCATCGAATCAGCATTTTGAATATCGGCACTCGACAACTTTAGGCTGTAGCGTAGGGTACTGAGCACTGTTTTTGAAAAGGTATAAAAACCATCGCTGCTAGCAGTAGCCGCTCTACCCGTATCGCCAAATGAATAATATAAAGCCGATACGCTTTGCGTATTGATTTTCCAAGTGAGGCGAGTACCTGCTGGCACCGTTATGTCGCCTGCATTTTCGATAGTTTCATCTGGCTTGCCTGTATATGCTGGATAGTCAGCTATGAGAGCGAAGCGTTTGATTATAGGCTTTGCCACTACATCGAGCGTAAATTCTTTGGAATAAAACCCATTGGCCCATAGCTTGAAGGTGGTCGTCTTTTGGATATTTGAAAAGTCATATACCCATTCGTTTTTTTGGGCTTGACGCATTTTAAATCGATTGCCGCCAGCTTCGAGAAACAGCTCTGCGGGTTGTGTTTCGCCTGCTGTAGTAGCCAATATTTGAAAGTCTTCGTATTGGAGCGTTTTGAGTGTTTTGTTTTTTACCACAAAGGTAAAAGGCGCCTCTTTTACAAACGCTACATCGTGGTAATACAGTCTTTTTGTGCCTTGTTTAAAAATATTAGGCGCCACGATAGCTATGACTATCATCAATAAAAATGGCGGTAATAGATATTTGAGGTATTGTTTATTTTGACTCAAATCTATGGCTTGACTAAAAGACACAGGACGGAGATCATTAATTTTTTGATTGATAGAGGCATTGACGAGCGAATATTCTTCTAGTGTTTCTAGTTTTTTGAGTTGCAAAATATTGAGCAATTTGTCGCTTACTTCTCTAAAATGGCTGCCGATGATAGTAGATGCCTTTTCGTGCGAAATGGTTTTTCCCAATTTGAAATATTGCATCACAGGATAGCCCACAAACCTCGCCAACACTACGATAGACGAAAATATAAATCCAAAAAAGAAGATAGAACGGATGTAAGTAGGAAGATAGAGATAGTACTCTAGTAGATTGATGGTTTGGAAAATGACCAAGATGTAGATAGCCGAAAAAATAGCCCCCCGAATGATTTCATTGGTATAAAACTTTCGGATAAAGCTATCTAGCTTTTGAATCAGTGAACTATAGGCAGATTGGTCAGACATCTCCCAAAAATAATGGAATTAGGCAAAGCCGAGGTGAAAAAATGGTTAAGGGAGAAATGCGAGCTAGTCTAGGAGTTGCCTGCACAAGCATTAGTGAGGAACGAACGACACTTGTTTGCCCTCCCATTCAATAGGTTTATTTAAAATGACTTTTAAACACACACAAGCACACACCCACAACGTTATAAAAATGTCAACTTTTAAAATTTTTCATAAATAAATGATATGGTTTGCCTGCTATTTTACTGGCTAAATACGCATTAAAAATAGCATAGAGCGCTTGGTGCTGTGAGCTAACATGCTCATCTGATAGTTTATTCAAATCTTCTTTCGATTTCTCAAACACTTTGATTTTTTCGTCAGGGTCTATGGACGTACTTAGTTTTTTGAAAAAAGAAATAAAGACACTTTCAAAGCCGCCTTTTTCTCCCCATCGCAATGCCCGCTGATAAATGCCTTGAGATAGATTGTGTACCAATACTATATTCTTCAATTCTGTGTGGGCTATGAGTTCCATCATCTCTATCACCATGCGCATATCTAGCCGATTGTTGGTATCGTAAGCACGATATAGCAAACTCCAATCCAGCGCATGCACATATTCGCCACTCTCTATAGCGCCACTCATGCAGCTTATAATCAACTGCTTTCGCACATCAAATCGCAATTTCGCTCCTCGCTCTTTGATGAGCTGATATGCTTTGTGTATAGCTTCTAGCAGTTTTTCGTTTTCATGGGTATGTTGGAAATAGACAAGCGAAAAAGAAGTGAAATAACAAAATGCCGCCAACTCCTGAACTTCGTTTTGAGGTTTAAAACTGTTTAGTTTTTCGAGGGTGTCTTTAATTTCATTTAGTCTGCCCACTATCCAAGCTGCGTGCATTTTTTGATGATAGGTAGAGAGCAACCTCATTTTATCAAAGCTAAGGTGCCATTCACTTTGATGCGCCAAATCAAACGCTCTACTAGCCATTTCAAAAAACAAATCGGTTTGATGGGTGATGTTGTAGTAGGCGGTTTTTAGCAGGAGGGCTTCTAAAAGGGCACGTTTCGATAGCGCCTTAGATTCGTCTTGTATCATAGCGTTCGAAAAAATCGCCTCAAAATCCGCACTACTTTTGCCCGCATTGGCATTAAAGCTTTTATCTAATAGCAAAGTGAACTCCGCATGAAGATTGGTATAATCCAATAAATTTTGATAAAGCGCAAGTGTGTCTTGGGTTAGTTTTTGATTCGTAATCAGTGTATCATAAGAGTCTGAAGAAAATCGATTGATGATAAGATATCGTTGTATAGACAGCAACTCTAACTCTTGTACAAATGCCTCTGTTTCTGTGGCGATTTTTAGACCCGATTTCAACTCGCTTTCAGCAAGAGCATACAACCCTTTATCTTTAAAAAAATGAATCCGCAGTATGACTCCAACCAAGCAATTTTGAGGCTCGTCTATAAGATTTTTGGCAGTGAGTGTATCGGCTATTACATGAAAAAGATAATTTTTCATCACCGAAAATTGTTTCACAAATTTTTCTCGCCTAAATTTTTTGAGTAATGCAGCTTCATCATAAACGGGTTGAGCTCGAATGGCATCCATCACCTCCAAGTATTTAGCAGATGACTGCCCTTTTTTTTCCGCATTCTTTTTCAAAAAACTTAGTTCAGCTGGATCTAAGGATTTTATAAACTCATGAAGTTCATTCATTTTTAAGTAAGTATATGCTAAAGATAAGTAACTAATTGTGAGTGAGAAATAGGCAGGAGTCGTTTTATAAAACACTTTGATTGTCTGTGTTTTATATCGCTATACAAAGGCGTGAATGCTAAGAAATGGGTCGAAAAGAAGTTGTTATCGTTTTTTTGATAGCTGTTCTTTGCACTAACAAAAAACAAATATTATGAAAAAGCCAAACCTCTTTTCGCTTTTGCTCATCACTATCATGAGCATTTATACATGGCAATCAAAAGCCGCCTGTCGGGTAGATACGGTTTACCGGTATTCTTTCGACACACTTACTCAGGTCAAAAGCCTAACTAGCCGTTACGTTTATACATATACTGCATTTGATTCTGTGTCCAATTTTGCCCTTGATAATTGGGATGCTGCCGCCTCAAAATGGGATGGGGTGCTTAAACGAACATACAACTACAATGGCCAAAATCTTCTGAAAGAAGACATTGCTTTAAGTTGGGATGCCGCATCAAGCAGTTTTATTCCTTATTCGCAAGAAATTTTTACTTACGATGCCAGCAACAAACTAACTGGTTCTACAACTAATTTTTGGGAACCATCTACTAGCACTTGGAGAAATGGATACATCAAAACAAATAGCTACAATGGACAAGGAAAATTAATAGAATCGGTAGAAGAAATTTGGAATTCGACTACCTCCGTATGGAGAAATTATTTACAATTTACCTACACCTATAATGCTAATGGAAATATCGATAGTACCTATCGAAATGGCTGGGATGCAGCCAGTAGCAAATGGTATAATTATTATCTGTTTTTAAATAAATACAACGCCACTAATCAACTTATAGAAGACTATTGGTTTGAGTATTTTGGCGCAGTTTGGATAAACAAACAACTCAATGAATACAGCTATAACCTTGATGGCACACCTAAAAAAACTACCTACAGAGAATGGGATGATATGGCAGGAGTTTATGTACGAGGCGAAGATGTGATCTATAATTATAATGCCAATGGCGATTTGATAGGGCGAGATATTTATAACGATTGGCGAGCTGATGAAAACAAACACAAACAACACGGAA
>CALAYL010000039.1 GCA_937894725.1 uncultured Bacteroidota bacterium | reverse complement strand
TATTTAGGACTTGACGTAAATCGTTTTCCAGATATTTTGCCAGTAGGTGCAGACCTCGGCAAACCTAAACAAGAGCTTATCGATTTACTAGGGTTATCGAACAATGTAACCGTGCTATCTGGCATGCAAGATACTACGGCATGTATATTGGGTGGTGGGGCATTTGATGACTTAGATACGGTGATTGAGATAGGCACTACACTCAATACGGGAGTGGTGGTAAATAGTCGTATCATAGATGTGTTAAACGGCATTTATTCGGTGAGTAGCCCGGTACCGAACAAATTCATTTTGGTAGGCGAGGCTGGCGCAGGAGCTAAAGCGTTAAATTATTTGTTACATAAATTTTTGCGTGTCGATGATTCGCTTTCACGTATCAATGCCGAAACAGATGCACACTACGCTAAGATAGCTGACGACATGGCGGCTAGCGCACCAGTAGGCTGCAATGGGGTTGTGTTTTTACCTTGGATCTCTGGATCTACTTTTCCTGAGCAAGACGTATATATGCGCGGTGGATTTATCAATCTGAATCAAGAAAACACTAGAAACGACATGATTAGAGCCGTGTTTGAATCGTATGCTATGAATTTTAAATGGGTAATCGAAACCAAAGAAAAAGTATTGAAACGCAAGATTGAAAAAGTAAGCTTTACGGGGGGGGGTGCATTATGGGAAACCGCAGCACAGATATGTGCCGATGCACTCAAAATACCCGTACACGTGATGCACGAACCGCGTCAAGCCAATACCAAAGGTATCGCCTTTATGTGCTTTAACAATCTAGGGATAGTGAGTTATGAAGAGATGAAAAGTAAATTGAAAATACAACGCATTTATGAACCTAATCCCGCAAACTATACTTACTACGATCAGCAATTGAAATTTTACAAAGAGCTTTATAAAACCATGCAGTCGCTATATGCAAAACTGAATAAGAAATCACCTACCGAACCAAAGTAAATGAATGTATTTCATACACCACTTTTTTGTCGTTTAGCACGCTAGTGTAGCCTACTTTACAATGATACACATCGGCAGGTTGTGCTTGTCCATTACGTTTGCCATCCCATCCTTGGTTATCTTGAGCACTATACACTATCTCTCCCCAGCGATTATAAATCGTCATTTCTACAACTTGGCTTTTGGTATCCGTAATGGCTCTAAATACATCGTTTTTAGTATCATCATTGGGGGTAAATGCCGTAGGTAGCTTGATTTGAGGAGTAAGTAGCACTACCTCCCTACAAGCAGAGTCGCTACAATCAAAAATATCGGTGATAGTAACACAGTATGTGGTAGTTTTGGCTGGGGTAGCAGTGGGGTTAAAAATAGTAGCATTGTTTAACGAACTAGCAGGTGACCACTGATACGTAAAGCCAGGCGTATTTGTTGTTAGATCGACCGTTTGACCCAACACAATAGCAGTATCGGGAGTGGCATTTATAATGGCCACAAACTGAGGCACGGCAACGTTTATCAACTTTGTAACACGGCAAGCATTAGAGTCGGACACGGTTACTGTATATACCCCAGAGGTATTTGCAATAATAGATACAGTAGCTGTTTTCGTGCCATTGTTCCAACTATAATCTAATGGATGAGAAGCCGTAGCAGATACTTTCAAGACTAATGGTGAACCAGAGCAAACAGTGGTATCGTTTGATACGCTGGATATAGTAATAGGTTCAAACTGAATCGATGAAGTATGAATACGATAATTTGCCACCGAGCCTCCTACATTTCCCGCCTCTGCGCCATTTACAGCCCCCATTGGGCAAACTGGCTGAGCATTACCAAAAACGTTTTTTCCACTCACTCCACCATTTGCTACAAAATTAACATTGGGTAATATGCTATTATTGTCAAACAAAAATGCGCCTCCAGCCGCACCTCCTCCTGGTCCAAAGCAAAAGGTAAGGCTGCCCCCGTTGGTCAAGTCACCTCCATTTCCGCCATTGGCTTGTATAGACAAACTACCTAATACTGAGCTTGCATTGATCAATACCGTACCACCAGCTCCTGCGCCCCCCGCACCATCAGATTGCGCTACAATATTTACAGATGCACCATTTGCACATATTCGCTGATTGTTGCTCAGTATAGTTTTCACATCAAAAATCACGATGCCCGCACCATCTTTGCCCGCTGTGCCTTCATTGTTATTTTGATCGCCCCCGCCACCGCCACCGCCCATAAATATCCTATTGGCAGACGGTGTATAATCATTAGCTTTTCCGCCTTCGCCAGGAGTAGGTCCAGGACAAGAAGTATTAGACACATTCGTCCGCTGACCACCTTTGCCACCTTGTGAAAAATTACCGCCACCGCCACCACCAGTGTTGTGATCGTTGCCACCGCCACCGCCATTTGCATTGGCTCCTCTACCCAATGCAAATGGTAGATTGGTAATACCTTCGCCTTTATTTGCACCACAATTTCCTCCTGCTGCACAGCGATAGGTAGTAGCTCCGCCATTGCCATTGTTAAA
The DNA here is from genome assembly GCA_937894725.1 of uncultured Bacteroidota bacterium. Lineage (GTDB taxonomy): Bacteria > Bacteroidota > Bacteroidia > Chitinophagales > LD1 > CALAYL01. The sequence continues at coordinate 63,721 of CALAYL010000039.1, read as the reverse complement.
ACAGCTTGTTTCATTAAATAATCCACCTCCCCTAAATCCATTGCCCGACACTGTCACAGAGTCGTTCAAAATCAAGCTATCTGCTTTCAAAATCAATATACCACCCGTTGTGCCATCCCACTTTTTACAAGTAAGTGGACTATTGGTTTGAACTGTTCGGAAAGTAGGTATAGTCACTAATTGCACAATGCCTGCTACATCATAAAAACGATCTATATTGTAGGTAAAAAAGAGGGAATTGCCCACGATTGATTTCACTTTTTGCACCTCATAATTACCTGCACCATTGTGTTTGATGATTTGACCATAAAGCGGATCGTCTGTCGAAAAAATCTGCGCTCCTTTCATTTGGATCAACAACACATTGCTATCTACTTTGAATGGCGAAGCATCGCTCAATTCTATGGAGTTTGTACAATAATCTATGGCTATGACCTGGCTATATTGATTAATTGTACCTCCTATCGAACTAGACTGGGCTGAGACTTTATTGACTAACGTCAAAAAGCAAAGAATTATCGAAAAACGCATTTTATATAGCATCTATTGTTTATTGAAAGCTAACCGAACGACTGTAAGTCGATTTATTTGTAGCTATTTTGAGGGTATAAATACCTGAACTAATTAAATTTTCTGTTTTGAAAATAAAAGAAGATTGGTGAATATTCTCTTGCATCAAAATCATCCTTCCGATCTTATCAAAAAGTTGCACTTTTTCGATTTGCTCATTTTCGGTTTGTATGCTCATTTGAGTTGAGAAAGGATTAGGGAAAACGGATACCCCACTACTTGAAGAAACTGTACTAATAGCATTGGGCAATTGTTCATTATAGCAGGGAGTGCCTGGCTGAATAACATTGATACGAACAGGAAAAACAGCACTAAAATCGCCTTTTTGAAGGGTGTCTTTGCCTAAAACATTAAACCAAGTAGTACCCCATACACTTATGTTATAAACACCTGTGTCTGCTGCTGTCACTTTCCCAAATACGCCAAAACAACCATAATGTCCTCCATAAATTTTTCGAGAACTAGGATTCATATTCCACAAAAGGCTATCTGGAAATCCTGTGATACTGTCTATCTGAATAGAATCTACTCGTACCTGTGGGTTGAAAGGGAAGCTAGGTAAAATTTCATGTACATAAATAGTCTTTGGCAAATAAATTTGTACCGTAGTATCGTACATACTTCCTATCACCGCGCAAGGTAGCGTATCTGGAAATACATAATTCGTACCGCCCAATTGTGTAGTATCAATGACACACTGACTTTTAGCCGTAAATGCAATAAGAAAAAGTAAAATGAGGTATGTAGTTTTCATATCTAAGATTTGACATCAAAGATAAATAAAATAGGCGGAATACGATTTTATTTAGACGGCATAGCTATGGCTAGAATTAAATAGATAACTCCGCCTGTACCCAAACCAAAAAACATCAATAAAAATGCAATACGAATGACCGTAGCATCTACTTCAAAATAATTGGCGAGTCCGCTGCATACTCCAAAAATCTTCTTTTCTCCCTTTACTAATCGTTTAGCCATATCTTTGTTTTTTTAGATGTCGAAATTTAATACAATTCCGTTACTTTTTGGATGCGCTTGGCAAGTAAGTACATATCCACGTGCTATTTCGGCATCGGTTAGCGATTCACGATCGTCCATCTCTACTTTACCCGACACTAGTTTAGCTCTACAAGTACAGCATGCCGCTACCATGCAAGAATAAGGTGGGTCAAAACCAGCATCGAGTGCCGCAGTAAGAATATTCTCGCTTTCAGCTACTTCAAACTCTACTTCATTGCCATCAAAAATCAATTTCACCGATGTCTTTCCAGTAAAAGGTGTGCTATCTTCTTCGCTTACACTACCTACGTTGGCTGCAACCTTATCTTCATCGGCTTTAGCTGTAAAATACTCAATATACACTTGGTCTTTTCGCACACCTAAAGTATCTAAAGTCGTTTCTACGGCTTTCATCATAGGCGTAGGACCACAAATAAAAAACTTTGTGTTAGCAAATTGATTGCCTATATTTTCATTTATCAATTTGGTTGCCATAGCTTGATCGATATAGCCTGTGTAGCCACTCCAGCCAGCTTCTGCTTTATCTAGTATATGTACGACCTTTAGTTTATCTGCATTTGTGGCAACTAAAGCTTCAATTTCAGATTTAAAAATGATACTAGCCATGTCTCTATTGCCATAAAATAAGGTCACTTTACTTTTTGGCTCTGCCAAAAGCACTGACTTAAGAATAGAAAAAACAGGAGTAACGCCCGAACCACCACCAAACAACACATAGTGTATCTCATTTTGCGCATCTATTGGGCTATGAAAATTGCCCATTGGCTCCATTACCTCTACAGTATCACCCACTTTGAGCGATTGATTGATATAGCTAGATGCTTTACCTCCTTCTACTTGTTTGACCGCTATGGTTGGCGCTTCATTTGCATAGCTGCTGCTACAAAAAGAATATGACCGATTGATACTTTCCCCATTTACGGTAAGTCGCAAGGTCAAGTACTGCCCTGGCAAATAGCTAAATTTAGATTTAAGCGATTCAGGAATATCGAACGAAATAGATACCGCATCAGGAGTTTCTCTTTTTACAGCTGATACAAGGAGTGAATGGAAGTGAGACATTGTAATAGGTTGTTTTTTAGATTTTGGATTGTTTGGTCTTTTTGACTTTGGACTGATTAATTACTATATTTAGCAATAGTGATCAAATACCTTCTTTAGATGGTCCGCTATAGTTTGTGCGCTATTGCCTTCTATCTGGTGTCTTTCAATAAAATGAACCAACTCACCGTCTTTAAAAAATGCCATAGATGGCGATGATGGAGGATATGGAAGTGTAAATTCACGCGCTTTATCAACTGCTTCTCTATCTACTCCCGCAAACACTGTGACCAAGCTTGTGGGCACTTTTTCATTTTCAAGTGCCAATCTAATGCCTGGACGAGCAGCACCTGCTGCACAACCACAAACCGAGTTGATTACAAGTAGCTGAGTGCCCTCTTTGTTAGAAAGTGCAGCCTCTACTTCTGCTGCCGAAGTAAGTTCTTTAAATCCTTTGTCAGTTAATTCGGCCTTCATTGGAGCCACTAATTCTGCTGGGTACATATTTATATATTTTTTTGTTTATAAAAATCCTAACTCTAATTTAGCCTCTTCGCTCATCATATCTTGGCCCCAAGGCGGATCGAAAACCAACTCTACCACCGCATCAGACACCGTGGAAACTGATTTTACTTTCTGCTCTACCTCGCCCGGTAGTGTACCTGCTACAGGGCAACTAGGCGATGTGAGCGTCATGACTACCTCTACGACTTGTTCAGGCAATACGTTTATTTCGTATATCAAGCCCAAATCGTATATATTTACGGGTATCTCAGGATCAAATATAGTTTTGATCATTTCGATTACCTCCTCTTTTATTTTCTCATTAGATAATTCCATCAAGTGCGAAACTATTATATTTTGATTTGAAAAACGTTTTTGTAAACAAATTTTGATAATTCAGAAAAAAAAAAGATATTTGCCACTCTTTAAGAAAAAAGAAACTAATATAACATGTCAAATTTTTGCGATCTTACTGGAAAAGGACCAATGTTTGGTCACTCTGTTTCACATTCAAACAGAAAGACTAAAAGAAAGTTTTTGCCAAACCTTAGAAATAAAAGATTTTTTATTCCTGAGTTGAACGAATGGATAACCCTAAAAGTATCTACATCTGCTATGCGAACCATAGCTAAAAAAGGCATTTATGCTTTTTTGAAAGATTTAGATAAAAAAGGAAGTATCTCTTTAAAATAATCTAACCTCCATCTAAAAAGAACCCTATCATGGCAAAAAAGTCAAAAGAAAATAGAATCCAAGTTATCTTGGAGTGCACAGAGCACAAAGAAAGTGGAAAATCGGGTACATCAAGATATATGACGTACAAAAACCGTAAGAACACTACAGAGCGATTGGAGTTGAAAAAATACAACCCAATTTTGAAAAAAGTAACTATTCACAAAGAAATTAAATAATTAAACAATGGCTAAAGTATCGAAAAATGCCCGTACAGACAGGGGTGCACAAGTAGGATCTAAAGATTATGTGAAAGTAATCAAGGCTGTAAAAGGCAAATCTGGCTCGTATGGTTTTCTAGAGAAAATCGTACACAAAGAAAAAGTACAAGACTTTTTGAAAGCACAGAGCTAATCTAAACTTTCATCAAAAACATATCAAAAACACCGCAGCAAATTGTTGCGGTGTTTTTTTGTTTCACAAAACATAACACAATCATGCCATCGGGTGAATCTTAAAAACACTTTTGTACTTTTTATCGGCTGTTTTTTCATTGGACTTTGCCTAAAATCTTTAATTTTTATCTTTAGGAAAAAAAGATGAGAATAGTTATCGTCCTTTTATCTTTTGTGCTTAACAATACGCTATATGCACAAACGTCAATTCCCGCAGACTTCGAGCTTATACGCTTATCCAATGGCGAAATTAGGCTCAACGACACTATCAACGAACACCTCATAGACCTGGTATCGGTGAGTGTACATGATTCCATAATTACTAAAAAAAAGCAGCATCACCGCCTTTTTTTGGTGGGCTGGGCTATTCATGCCTTTGGCGGCTACAACTGGCGTGCTATTGATCTAAAAAAACAAAAAATAGTAGGCACGGTAGAACGATCCAGTAGATCAAACGAGGAGCAGTTCTCAGAACATGATGTCAATTTTGATGTTTATTTCAACACCCAAAAATATCTTCAAACAGCATTTCGAGGATACGACCGATCTGCCGAGATAAAACGCCAAGATATAAGAAGGGGCAAGCATCTCAAAAATTACACAATAGCCCCTTACAAACGAGATAGTGCAACTCTGGATAAATTCCTCTATCGCATACACGCAGAGCTCACCCCCCCCGATGCATTCCGCCAACAATTAAATTTGCTTTTCTATCCTGTATATCACAACCAATCACTCGCTACACACCCCAACATAGAAGACCCTAAACCAAGTATTGGTTTTTATGGCTTATACTGCACCGACTGCAATCACAGCTGCTCACCAGAATTACATCCTTATGAATGGATATGGTGGCTCAAAACAACGGATAGCCTATCTGCCGATAAACAGTGGTTTGCAGGACTCTTTCATGAGTCATCCAATCGATTCCCAGATTGGTCAACTAGTCCAAAAATAGGTACAATAGCAATTCCATTTAGCTTCGACATTACTAAAAGTGCAATAATCGATTTGCAACCTTTATGTGTAGGCGAACTTATTGAAAATGGCGCTTTTAGTTTTGTACCTTTAGGTGAATATTCATTCACCTTAAACTTTAGCGAAAAGCAAATCAATATCCCTTTTGGCAAACAAGGCTACAACATCACCCTCCGAAATGCTACACCTTTACAATCGAATGGGCTACAATGCTGGATAGAAACCCTAGGATATAATCCGAAAAATAAAACGATCAACGGATATATTCACTTGTCTATAGCTACCCGTTCTCTCTTTACATTCAATGCAAAAATGAGTGAGCAGTAAGATATAGAAATAAAAAAAAGTCGTTTCAGCAACTGAAACGACTTTCGATATAATAAGGTAATAATTAAAGTGTATTGTCAAATCTCACCACATCTTTGATAGAGATGATTCCTAGTATATCGCCATTATCAACAACAGGTAATGCACTAAACTTGCCAGAACTCAACAGCTCTCTCGCTTTTTCAACATCATCAGAGGGACTAAGGGTGATTGGATTTTTGGTCATAATACCATCTAGTGAAAACGTGCTATCCAAGTCCTCCATAGACACTTTCACGCCTCCTTGAAGTCCTTTATTGATAAACTTCAACAAATCTTTGATACTAATAATACCTAGCAATTTGTCATTTTCAGCTACAGGTAAATGAGTAATATTAGTTTCTGTAAAGAAAGCTAAAACTTGAGAAATCTTGTTAGTTGGACTAGCCACTACAACGTTTTTTGTCATCAATTGTGACACGATTACTTTATCTTCAAACATGGGATTTAATTTTACTCAAAGTTACGTTTCTATTTCCGAAAAAAGAAATAGCCTTTGTTGAAAATAGTGAATAAAATCTTCCTCTTTCAAAACGGCCATTCATTCATGCCTGTTTTTGAAAAAAAGGGCGCTCATCCTCTTCTTCCTCCGCAACAAAATCATCGTCATCGCTATCCAGCTTACGTTTTCGCATCATAAAAGCTAATCCCCCTCCTACTATTGCACCAAAAAGATGACCTTGCCAAGATACTCCCTCTTCGGGCAAAAAACCTACAATCATACCGCCATACAAAAATATGACCACCATAGCTATTGAAATAGACCGTTTATCTTTTCTAAAAAGTCCACTACTCACCAAAAAACCTGCTATACCATATATAATACCGCTGATACCAATATGGCTACCACCCCAAGGTGCAAAAATCCACACTAGCAACCCTCCAAAAATATGAATCAGCACGATGACCCAAAATGCAACCCTATCGTAGGTATTGAAAAGTACTAACATCAATATAAAACAAGGGATGGTATTGGAGAGAAGATGATTAAAATCCCCATGTATAAAAGGACTAAAAATGATACCTCGCAATCCTATCAATTCATGGGGCAAGATGCCATATTCGACAAGCGACACCCCAAAAATAACTTCATAAAATTTGACTATCCACAATACCGATATTAACAAAAAAGTAAACAAGATAGAACGCCAAAAAGTATTTTTATCTTGTATTGTGTCGCTCATTTTACCTATATGAATTTGATTAGACTTTTTTTGGAAACACAATATAAAATAGTCTTCGTTATATTTATACTTTTAGCAAAAATCAATCGCCTTCATGAAATACATCGCCTTCGTTTTCTCCACCTTGATAGCGGCTACGCTCATTATTATTTTAGATAGACCGCTTGGTCCAGCGCCTGCTCTTGGTCGTTTTTTTAGTCCCTTCGATGGCTTTTGGCAAAATGCAGAGAATGCGAACAAATACAATGATAAAACTTTTGAGTTTGACGAATTAAAATCCTCGGTAGAGATCGTTTTCGACAAGCGATTGGTGCCGCATATTTTTGCTAAAAACGAACATGATTTGTTTTTTATGCAAGGCTATATCACAGCCCAAAATCGGCTTTGGCAAATGGAAATCCAAACGCATAATGCCGCAGGCAGAGTGAGTGAGATAATAGGCGAAAAAGGACTCGACAATGACCGCTTACAACGTAGAATAGGACTAGAATATGGGGCAAAAAATGCACAAGATTATATAGCTCAGGATCCTGAATCGAAAGCTATCATTGACGCCTATTGCAATGGCATCAACGCTTACATTTCATCGCTTAGTATAAAAGAATACCCAATTGAATACAAACTCCTTGGCTATGCGCCAGAGCCATGGACCCCACTCAAAGTAGCACTACTACTCAAAAATATGGCAAATATGCTTTCGGTATATGAGTTTGATATTGAAAACACCAATTTCTTAGCCAGCTATGGTCAAGCACAGTTAGACTATCTATACAAAAGTATGGATGATTTTACCGATTTTATCATTCCAAAAGGTACAACATATGACTTTGAACGTGTAGCAGGATTTGATGCACCAAAAAAACACAAAAACGATGCAGTAACATCTAAAGATATAGCACCTTATGAATCATACAATCAAGCTTTGGCTAAACCTGATGAAATAAAAGGCTCAAATAACTGGGCTGTAGCTGGCCAAAAAACAAGCTCTGGCAAACCTATTTTGTGTAATGATCCACACCTTCAGCTCAATTTGCCTTCGATATGGTACGAAGTGCATTTGGTTTCCCCTACCATGAATGTGTATGGCGCATCGCTACCTGGCTCTCCAGGAGTTATCAGCGGATTCAATGATTCGATAGCATGGGGAGTAACGAATGCTGGCCGTGATGTGCGTGACTGGTTTCAAATTCAATTTAAAGATGATACACACAATGAATATTTAGTAGATGGACAATGGTTAAAAACAGAAAAGAAAATAGAGCGATTTAACATCAAAGGGGAAAGACCATTTATCGATACCGTGCTTTATACAAAATATGGCCCTATCGTTTTTGACCAAAGCTACAAACAAGCTAAAAGCAAAAATTTATTGGCATTGAAATGGACAGCGCATATGCCTTCTAATGAAATGAAAACTTTTATAGGACTCAATAAAGGCAAAAACTATGACGACTATAGAAAGGCACTTACGTTTTACAACTGTCCTGCACAAAACTTCGTTTTCGCATCGCGCTCAAACGATATAGCTATGGTGGAGCAAGGGCTTTTTCCGAATGTAGCAGAAGAGGTGGTGGACGGAACAGATTCAAAAAATGATTGGACCGTATTTGTACCAAACGAGCATAATCCAATGATGAAAAATCCCGCTAGAGGATTTGTATCGAGCGCAAATCAAATGCCTGTCGAAAACTTATACCCCTACCCCATTTCAAAGATAGGCGTATATGAAAGTTTTAGAGCTATTCGTATCAATCAACTACTTACCCAAGGCAATAATATAGATGTTGCATTTATGAAAAAAATGCAGGGAGACAATTTTAATATTTTTGCGAAAATGATTTTGCCTACCCTTATTTTCATTGCAGAAAACTCAGGTAAAGTGGATGAGGATAAGGGCTATTTTGAACAGCTTAAAAATTGGGATTTCATGAATAATGCCGACCAAATCGCACCGGTATGGTTTGAAGCATGGAGCACACAGTTTGTAGATTTACTTTGGGATGAAATGGCCCAGCCAGATCTGCCTATGAAACGCCCAAATAACTATCTCACCGCTAATTTTTTAAAACAAGATTCTACCAGTGTTTTTTATGATAATCTACAAACGGGCGAACGTGAAAATCGAACTGCTATTGTATTGCAATCTTGGGCAAAAGCAAAAGTATCGCTTATAGAAAAATATGGTTCATTTGATAAGATTCCAAATTGGTCAACACATAAAGCAACAACAATAAAGCATATCGCCAAACTTGACCCTTTTAGTAAGCTAAATGTGTATTGTGGCGGGAATAGAGGCATCATTAATGCGACTAATGCTGACCATGGACCTAGCTGGAAGATGATAGTTGATTTTGGCGATATGCAAGGCTATTGTGTATATCCAGGTGGCGAATCGGGCAATCCAGGTAGTCCTTTTTATGATAATATGATTGATACATGGGCCAAAGGAGAATATTATACAGCAAATTTTAATAGCAATATCGAGGTCATAAAAAAACAAGCACTTTATACTTTATCAATCCAAAAAAAATAATTCAAATGCAATTTTTAAAACAACTTTTAGTCATCCTATTATTAACCGTAATGGTCAACTATTTATTGCCGTGGTGGTCGGTGGCATTGGTAGGGTTTTTAGTAGCCTATTATATGGGAGAAAAAGCATTTCCTTCATTTATCGCAGGTTTTATGGGCGTATTTTTGATTTGGTTTGCATATGCGTTTTATATAGATGTACAAAACAATCATATTTTATCGCTCAAAATCATTCAACTTTTCAAATTGCCTAATTCACTTTCACTCATTTTGGTAGGTGCATTTATAGGCGGTATTACAGCAGGATTTGCTTCGTTATCGGGTTTTTATCTTAAAAAAATAATAATCTAATTTTATAATTTTATAAAGGAATAATTAACTTAGAAAATAATTATTAACCAAAATCAATATGAAATTAATTTTCCAAAGAATCACACCCATTTTTTTGTTATTTTTTGGTCATGTGGTGGCACATGCACAATGCACCGAAAGTGCAGATACAAAAGTACTCCTAGTGGGTGACAGTTGGGCGGTATTTATGAACGTAGATCAAACACTAAACAACACATTTGCAAAGTGGGGACACTCCAATAAAAAGTATTTTACTAATGCGACTATATCTGAAAACGGCTCACAAACAGATGATTTTTTAAAAGCAGATAAGAAAGCAGAAATCATAAATCAACTGACTACTAAGCCATCTATCAAAATAGTACATCTAAGTATAGGAGGCAATGATGTGTTGGGCGATTGGAAAGTTTCAATGCGCCCAGGGCAAATAGATACTCTCAGAGCAGGAGTAGCCGCCCGTCTCGACACTATTATCACCTACATCAAAGCGGTGAGACCTGATGTTCGCGTAGTTTGGAGTGGCTATGCTTATCCAAATTTTGGTGAAGTAATCAATGATTTTGCATCTCCAACCTCACATCCGTTTTACAATACTTGGCAAAAAATGGAACTACCTACTTTTGGGCAAATCAACAATATGCTTATCAATTTTTCAAGCGATGTAGCAGCCTATGCCGCAAATGATCTACGTGTTGATTTTGTACCAGCGCCTGCGATTTTGCAATACACATTTGGACAGGCTACACCATTGAGCATAGCACCAGGCGGCACATACGCAGCATTTACCCAACCCTTGCCAAACGGTGACCCTACATACCCTTCACCTAAAGGGTCTATGCGCGATTATGGTTTTTTTAAAGATTGTTTCCACTTGTCACCAAAGGGATATGCCGATTTGATAGACTATCAAACAAAAAAATTGTATCACAAGCTATTGATGGATGATAAATATTTATTAGCCCAAAACAATGCACAAAATGGCTCAGTGTCTAGTACAGGCAATATTTCTAATGACATGTACATAGGTCAAGATGCTGGCGAAAACTTTGCTACGGTTTTGACTTTCAACACCACGCAGATGGCCGATACCCAACTGAACAAGGCAAGCATTTTTTTGCGTAGAGAAAGCCTTACAGGCACCAACCCTATTGCAAAAGATTCATTGCAACTAAAAATGAAAAAAGGCAATTTTGGAACTACGGTAAATGTAGAAGCTGCGGATTTTATAGCTACGGCAGACGTAACAGCAACACCCTGCTTTTTTGGCTCAAATACTACAAATGGAGACTGGATTCGTATCGACCTGCCTACCAGTATGACTCAAGCGCTAGACAATACTACTCCAGTTCAATTTATCCTTACATCTAAAGCTACTGCTGCTGGCAAAGTGAAGTTTAGCAATGGAGTTGACCCAGAGTTTGCACCCGTATTGAACCTCGACTATGTAGCTGGTCCCAATGCCATATATGATGTAAAAAAGACAACAAATATCGAAGTATATCCTAATCCTACACGCGACTTTTTGACTATTACAGGCGATGTAGCCAATTTACAATCTGTCAAAATTTTCAACCTCCTAGGAGAAGAAGTTTTTGTTTCAAATTCAAAAGAAACCTACCTTGATATTTCAAAACTGAATGCCGGTGTATATATCGTAAATGTAGTAACCAAAGCAGGAAAAGCGACACAAAGAGTGACCAAGTTCTAAAAAATAGCAAACCCATTTGTTTAAAAACCGCAATCTTCAAATACTTGCGGTTTTTTTTGTACACTACTCATTTAAGTAACTAATAAATTTATAGCTTAGCCACCATGAAAGAAAAAAACATACTCATCACAGGTGGCAATGCCGGTATAGGGCTCGCTACAGCAATAGCACTAGCTCAAAAAGGCGCAACTATTTATATCGTATCAAGGAGTAAAGAAAAGGCAGAGGCTGCCATAACCAAAATTAAAACAGAAAGCAAAAACAATGACATCCACTATTTTATAGCAGACTTATCATCTCAAAAATCAATTCGGAATCTAGTCCAAGAAATCAATAAGAAACTAACGAAGTTAGATGTTTTGATAAACAATGCAGGTGGCGTATTTTCGGACTTTCAACTCAGTGAAGATGGTATCGAAATGACTTTGGCGACCAATCATTTTTCGTTCTTTTTATTGACTCATTTACTATTGGATTTGCTCAAAAAATCGGATGCAGCGCGAATTATAAATGTGTCTTCTGATTCACATTATAAAGGCAAAATAGATATAGACTCTTTTACCCAAAACAAAGCCTATTTTGTACTCAAAGCCTATGAGCAAAGTAAACTAGCCAATGTCCTTTTTACACAAGAATTGGCATCAAGATTAAAAGACTTAAACATTACTGTAAACGCACTACATCCAGGTTTTGTAAATACCGACATAGGTACCAAAGGAACACAGTGGTATGCCAACTGGATATGGAGTTTAGCATCGAAAATAGGTGGACTGAGTGTAGAAAACGGAGCTAAAACGTCCATTTATTTAGCATCATCGGATGAAGTAAAAAATGTGACGGGAAAATACTTTGATAAATGTAAAAGCGTTGCTCCAGCAGCCATAACCAATGACAAAAAATTGCAGCAAGCGGTATGGGAGATAAGCGAAAAACTTTGCCCTATTACCTAAAGAGCGTTTCGCTAGTGAGTCAAAACGCACTTTACACCCGAAAAAACCATACATTCAATGAGTGATTCGATATCGCATTGCTAGAATATTTACTTTTAAAAAAAAGTATTAATATGTCTGATAAGAAAATAAGTGCATTTTGTGATGACGTACTTGGAAAGCTTGACGCTACTGCCATAGCCGAAGAAATCGCTAAAGGTAGTTTCTCTGCCCAGGAAGCCACAGAAGCGGCCATCAAAAGAGCAGAAAAAGCCAACCAATCGCTTGGTGCTGTAGCCTACGAAATGTATGAAAATGCTAAAGTTTCTGCATCTCAAAAACGTACAGGCGCATTGTCAGGCGTGCCCACATTTATCAAAGACAATGAGCAAATTATAGGTACTCCTACACAGATAGGCACTTTAGCGTTCAAAGCAAAATTGGCCAAGCGCAATAGCAAATTTGTGGATCAATACCTCTCCACAGGCATGAATGTTTTGGGCAAAACTACACTACCCGAATTTGGGTTGATTTGCAGTACTGAAAACCCCAAATGGGCTATCACTCGCAACCCTTGGCATATCGACTATACTACAGGAGGCTCCTCGTCTGGCTCTGCTGCGATGGTAGCTAGTGGTGTCGTAGCTATTGCGCATGCTAATGATGGTGCGGGTTCGACCCGTATCCCTGCTTCATGTTGCGGATTGGTGGGATTAAAGCCAAGTAGAGATAGGCTGGTTAATTTTGAAGGTTCGGAAATTTTGCCCATAAATATTGGCTATCAAGGCGTGTTGACTCGATCTGTACGTGATACAGCCTTATTTTACGCAGAGGCCGAAAAACATTTTGCAAGTAGTCAATTACCAAAAATGGGGTACGTTTCTTCACCTCTAAAAAAGAGACTAAAATTCGTATTTTTTGAAAATTTGAGTGCTGAAAAGTTGGGCTTTATAGATGAAGACACAGAAAAAGCGATGAAAGATACAGCTAACTTACTCACTTCACTTGGCCACATAGTAGAACAAAAACCTTTCCCTATAGATGTAGATAATCTGTCTATGCACTTTCTAAATTATTATGGTATGCTAGCTTTTAGTTTTAAAAATTTGGGGAGGTATATGTTTAAATCAAAAGTAGATAAATCGCAGCTGGAGCCATTTACTGTAGGACTCAGCAAACAGTTTAGGCAAAATATGTTTTCACTGCCAAGTAGTCTAAAAATATTGAAAGAAGCAGGATATAAAATCGATAGTTATTTTAATGATTACGATATCGTCATGTCGCCAGTGATGGCACACAAAGTACCAAAGATAGGGCACTTTTCGGTGGACTTAGATTATGCCGAAGTTTCGAAAAGAGCCGTAGGCTTTGCACCATTTACAGGTATTCAAAATATCACCGGAGCACCTGCCATTTCGCTACCACTCAGCATGTCGTCTGATGGACTACCGCTAGGAATCCAATTTTCTGCATCAATAGGCCAAGATGCCTTGTTGCTAGAGTTAGCCTACGAACTTGAACAAGCTAACCCTTGGTCGTTTTTGTATAATAGTTAATCCTTTACCGAACTCAAATACGCACTTACATTGTCAAATATACGTGCTGCCAAGTCTTTGGAATCATTTCGTTCAAATGATAGTCCTGTGATAGTTTCATACAATTCAATATATCGCTCCGATATTTCATTTACGAAAGCATCTGGCATATCGGGCATTTGTTGCCCCTCTTTTCCCTGAAATCCTTGTGATATAAGCCATTCACGCACAAATTCTTTTGAGAGTTGCTGTTGTGGTTCGCCCGCAGCTTGTCGATTTTCATAACCTTCTTTATAAAAATACCGTGATGAATCTGGCGTATGGATTTCATCTATCAAATAGATCGTATCGCCTATCAAACCAAACTCATATTTTGTATCGACTAAAATCAATCCTCGCTTAGCAGCCATCTCTGTGCCTCTATCAAAAAGCGCATGGGTGTAACGTTCGAGCTGTTCATATAATTCTCTAGAAACGATATTTCGAGTTAAAATATTTTCTTTTGAAATATCCTCATCATGTCCCTCCTCAGCTTTTGTGGCAGGGGTGATTATAGGGTTATCAAACTTATCATTCTCTTTCATTCCCTCGGGTAGCACTACTCCGCAGAGCAACCGTTTACCTGCCTTATACTCGCGTGCAGCATGACCTGCCAAGTATCCACGAATAACCATTTCGAGTCTAACGGGTTTGCATTTTTTACCTACTGATGCGTTTGGGTCGGGGGTCGCTTCTAACCAAATAGGACAAATATCACTCGATGCTTTCAAAAAATGAGCGGCCACTTGATTGAGTACTTGCCCCTTGAAGGGTATGGCTTTGGGTAAAATGTGGTCAAACGCAGAAATTCGGTCAGATGCAATAGATACTAGCTTTTCACCTACAAAATAGACATCACGCACTTTGCCATGATAAACGCCTGTTTGTCCCTTAAATTCAAAATTTGTATTTCGGATGGTCATTGTTTTTTTAAAATTTATATATGGTTATCGTGGATTCCTTTTGTCATTTTCCGCTTTTAGCAAGTCGTATGCTTTGATAATTTCTTTTACCAATCGATGGCGCACTACATCAGATTCTACTAGTCGTATGGTGGATATGCCTTCTACATCTTTCAAAATAGTGAGTGCGGTAGATAGCCCCGATTCTTGAGAACGTGGTAAATCTATCTGGGTTGGGTCGCCCGTGATAATACACTTTGAGCTTGGCCCTATACGAGTCAAAAACATTTTGAGCTGCATATTGGTGGCATTTTGCGCTTCATCGAGTAAAATGAAGGAATGATCGAGTGTTCGACCTCGCATAAAAGCTAGAGGAGCTATCTCAATCGTCCTATTTTGCATATAATAAGCTAATTTGTCAGAGGGTATCATATCATCTAGGGCATCATAAAGCGGACGAAGGTAAGGGTCTATTTTTTCTTTCATATCGCCAGGCAAAAAACCCAGGTTTTCACCTGCTTCGACTGCTGGTCTAGTCAAGATTATTTTTCTCACCAAGCGATCTTTCAATGCCCTCACTGCCAATGCCACAGCCGTATAGGTTTTGCCAGTACCTGCAGGCCCTATCGCAAATAAAATATCATTTTTATCCGATTCCGAAACCATTCGCTGTTGGTTTTCGGTTCTGGCCCTTATTACTAATCCATTGTTGCCATGTACTAAAATGCTATTTTGAAATTGATGCGTTTTTTCGCTAGTTTCATTCATTATGATACGCTCCATGTCATCTTCCGAAAGTTTGAAATATCGGATGATATGCTGCTTCAGTTGTGCTATTTTGGCATTAAAGATTGCGAGGTCTTCATCTGTGCCCTCCGCTTTGATTGTATTTCCTCTCGACACCATCCGTAGTGTAGGGAAGAGCTTTTTGAGGTAGGTAAATTTAGTATTATTGATACCTAAAAGGTGAAGCGGGTCTATGCCGTCTATTTCAATAGTCAATTCTTTCAAGCGTGTATAATTTTATAGTATGCAAATTAAGTATTCCCATTGCTAACTTTTACCTTGCGTGCGTTATTTAATTAACATGTTTTCCACCTAATGCCAAACCCACCTATCATCACCCTCACTACCGACATGGCTGGAGGAACGTATTATTTAGCTGCCCTCAAAGCTTCTATTTATACGGTGGCTAGTGATGCACGATTGGTAGATGTATCAAATGATATAGCCCCTTTTAGTGTGCGTCAAGCTGCATTTGTGTTGGGAAGTGCGTATCGATTTTTTCCAAAAGAAACTATTCATATTGTACATGTAAATGCATCTGAATCGAGAGGAAGACTGTTGATAGCAAAAGCTTACGACCAATATTTTATTTTATTTGACAATGGGGTAGGACCGTTGTTATTTGAACAAATAGGCGTTGAATATTTCGAAATAGATACCCCAAATGAGACAGGGGTATTGTATCTAGAATGTATAAAACTAGCACTACAATGGATATTGAGTGGTAACGGCTTAGCACAAGCTACTAAACCGAACACCATTGTGCTAAGAACTAATCCAGTAGGTCGTCCTGGTTATATCCAAGGGCATTATTTATTTTTTGATTCGTTTCACAATGCGATTACAAATATCAGTAAGCCTTTTTTTGAACAATACATCAAAGATAACTTTACAATATTGATAGGTAGCCAAGAACTAACTAAAATTAGTCGTCACTACAGCGATGTAGCCATGGGCGAACTTGTCGCTTTTTTCAATCAAGACAATCTGCTTGAAATAGCGGTCAATCAAGGGAAAGCCAATTTTTTGTTAGGATTAAAACTACAATCCGCTATCATCATCCACGAATAAACAATGCTCAGAAGAATCGTTAAATTAGAACTAAAAGCGGATAAAGTGGACAACTTTGTCGCTATTTTTCACGAGAGAGAAAGCACGATTTTATCGTTTGCTGGTTGTGTAGAAGTGGGCATTTACAAGGATGCAGAAAATGATTTCACCTATTTTACGTATTCTATTTGGATCGATGGCTCGCATCTCGAAAACTATCGCAACTCGGCATTTTTCAAAGAAACTTGGACACTCGCCAAAACTTGTTTTGCAGATAAAGCAATGGCGTGGTCGTTGATTGCTGTATAGCTTATTATTTTTACAAAACTATGACAATAAAAAGTGCGGATGAGCTACGCAAATAATGTTATTATTGTAGGTTAAGAAAACTAAATTATCCTTATGCGCAAAATTTGGGGCTTGTTTTTACTAATCATGCTAATAGGCAGTTGTAAGAAAGAACGCAAAAATGAATGGGACGCTGAATACCTCGCCCCATTAGCCAAAGCCACGCTCACTATGGCCGACTTGGTAAGCGATAGTCTAGCTAGTGTAAATCCCGATAATTCATTGAATCTTCAAATCGCCAATACTATTTATGAGCTAGACTTAGCCAGCCTTTTGATACAAATACCCGATACCCAAATTGGCCAAAAAATCAATGTAGATTCGTTGACACTACCACAAACATACATCAGCTATACAAGTAGTATGGGGGCTATAGCCGCACAGCTCAAACTCAGCTCAGATCAAGGACAGCAATTTTTGGGTAGCTATCTACTCGGCAATCATGGTAATACGGCTAATATTCCTGCCCTCAATGGGTTTTCGACTCAGCCTTTTGTTTTTGATGGTAGCACTTATTTTCAATCTTTAGAAATAGCCAGCGGCAGTCTGGATTTTTGGTTTGTAAATCACTTGCCAGTGCCCATCACCAATGTGGCTTTTGAAATCAGAAATCAAACATCGGGCAACTTAATCGTATCTGACAATATTCCTTATATAGCTGCCTACGATTCCGCATATCGTTTTTATGATTTAGCGGGCAAAACAGTAGATGGCAATTTGCTCTTTTCGGTCACAAATTTCAACTCGCCTGGCTCAAATGGTGTACCTGTAAAAATAGATACCAACGACTACATTCGCATCTATGGCCGTATTTTTGACATTAAGGCAAAACGAGCTATAGCAAGATTTCCAGCTCAAGATTTGATTTCATCAAATGAAGAAGTAACCCAAATTATCGGTGAACGAAAGTTTACCCATGTAGAATGTGAAACTGGCCAACTCGAAGTAAATTTCAAAAGCTCGATTCAAGAAAATGTAAGACTTACGTATATTCTCAAAGGAGCATTTGATCCGAACGGAAATGGCATCAAAGCAATAACCAACATACCTGCTGCGCCTGCAGGACAGACACAACAAGTCACTCAAACCTACGACCTGAGTGGCTACTCTATAAACCTTACTGGTGTAGATGGTACTAAATTCAATACCTACACTCAACTCGTAATAGCACGTATTGATTCTACAGGAATATTGAGAGAGATAACGAGTGATGATAGCGTATTTATACAGTATAAAATAAAAAACATAAAGCCTAAGTATATCAAAGGATACGCTGGTCGTGACACTTTTAATTTTAGTGGCTCCTCTCCTTTTGATGTTACCAAACTGTTTAGTGGCAACCTACCTAACGCCATTGACTTTCAAAAAGCAAAACTTTCTGTAAGTATCGACAATGGACTAGGGATAGATGGTATAGGCAAAATAAATTTTTTAACGGGTACAAATCAGAATGGAAACCAAATAACATTGATAGATAACTCCGCCTCGCCTATCATAGGAAGAAATCTAACTATCGACCGCGCTAAAGATTTTCCGCTACGTCCGGCCTATCAAGAATTTCAGGTAAACAGTACAAATAGTAATGTAAAAGATTTTATAACCAATCTACCTAACAAAATAGACTATGATGTCCAGATAAAAACAAACTATTTAGGCAATCGACAGACCTACAATGATTTTGCGTATCTTGATTCAAAACTCAAAGTAAATCTCAATCTTACTATCCCTTTGGATGTAAGAGCAAACAACTTTAATCTTCGTGATACAATTGATTTCAAAATGGGTACTACCCCTAAAGAAATTGATAATATCAAAGATGGAACTTTGTTTTTGATCACTAACAATAAATTTCCATTGGAAGCAAAAATCAATCTCATAGCATATGATGCCAATTTCAATCCACTAGACACACTATTGCATGATTATGTACTCATACCAGCCGATGTAGATCAAAGCTGTAAAGCACAAATAGCGAAAAAAAATATAGTGCCCATTCCAATGCCTACAGACAGGGTGCGAAAGCTTTATACAGCCGATAAACTAATTCTTACGGCCACTTTCAACACTAAATCTAACAACGGAAATTGCAATGGACAATACTTTACCATTTACTATGACTATTATTTAGATGCCAAAGTAACTGCTCAATTTACTTATCGACAAAAACTATAATGAGGTATTTATTTATGCTCGTACAAAACTTCAATTTCCGCACCTTATCCGTCTCGATATCGCTTGCTTTTTTGTTTGGAAGTAATGCCGATAGCTATGCCCAGGATAGCCTAAAACTCGCCACTAATCTTGCGTATCTTACTAGTGTGCCTTCGCTAATTCCTATAGCCGATGGTGGACAAAATGAAATTATAATCTATGGAGAAGGGCGCCAAAATTCAAACTGTTTGCCGCTGGGTCAGTTGAGCAAGGTACTTAGTGGAGCTGTATTTGAGAAAAAGGATAAAGATATAATCAAAAACTTTCCTGGAAGAAGATTATACGAACATGAATTAAACACAGGCTTTCAATACAAGCATCTTTTCAAAAAAAATGAAGTCACACTACATATTGGGTATAAATATCGCAATATGCTTTATGCTGATATTACAAAAGATGCATTGAATTTGGTATTGTACGGCAATAAAATGTATGAAGACAAAACCGCCAACCTCAGTAAAATGAAATTTGAAAATCTTACCTATAATCAGGTTTCACTAGGGATTGGAAAAAAAGAACAAAACCTCTATGCGTCTATCATGCTTTCATTTTTGGTAGGGGATAATAATCAACAACTCAAAACTCAATCTGGAGGACTTTATACGGCTCCTTATGGCGAATATTTAGACCTAAATTACAACTTTAGATATAACCAATCGTATGTAGGTCAGCCAGGATTTTTCAAGCCAAAAGGCTATGGATTTTCAACCGATGTACATTTTGAATATGAATTCAATAAAGGTACATTATTGTTCGATATACAAGATTTAGGCATCATCACATGGGGCAATCAAAGCTTTAACTATATCAAGGATACCGCATTTAGATTTGAGGGTATCATTGACATTCAAAACATCATTAAAGTTAATGAATATAAATTTTCGTTTAATGGAGATAGTGTAATTCAAAATTTAGCTTCCTCGAAAACAAACTATCGCTACAATACCACACTGCCAGCCAGTTTTCAAGTAACGTATTCTTTCTTTGAAAAGATAAAAAACACCCCCATACAAATCAACTGTGGACTCCAAGCAAGGCTACTTTCTCACTACTATGTGATGGCTTATGCTAAAGCTAATTTCTATCTGCCTAAAAAGTTTGTAACTTCAGTGATGCTCTCTGGTGGAGGCTATTCGCTTTTCAATATAGGATGGGATGTAGGCTACCAAGGCAAACATTTTCAAGCATTGATAGGCTGTCACAATTTGGTGGGCTTGGCTGCATTTTATAATTATCCTTCTACCTCTGTTTCGTTAAGAGCTGGGTACAGATTTTAATATGCGTTTCAATACCCTCATCATAGGTGCCGGTCCATCTGGCTGTGCTGCAGCTCTCAAACTCGCTACACTAGGTATATCGAGCATCTTAGTGGATAAAGAGACTTTCCCAAGAGATAAAATATGTGGCGATGCGTTGAGTGGCAAAACAGTAGATGCCATCAAAAAAATCAATAAAGACTGGGTAACAGAACTCGCTGAAATGAGCACAGCTATCGGTTCTTATGGTGTCGTTTTTAGTGCTCCTAATGGGGCTAAACTTCGTTTACCATTTTCTCCAAATTATAGTCATCGTGCACCCGCACCGGGTTTTGTATCCAAGAGAATTGACTTTGATAATTGGCTTGTAGAAAAGGTACGTAAAGAACCACGCATCACTTTTTTAGAAAATATTGAGTTACGAAAATTCTCGTTTTCAGATAAAATATGGACAGCCACTACTACCAGTGGACAAGAGTTTAAAGCTGATTTCGTAATAGCTGCTGATGGCGCCAACTCTACCTTTGCAAAAGATATTGCAGGGCTACAAACAGAAGATGCACATAATGCTTTTGGCATAAGAGCATACTACAAAGGCGTACAAAACATGGATACACAAAACTTTATTGAACTTCACTTTGTCGATGAACTTTTACCAGGTTATTTCTGGATATTTCCGCTACCTAATGGCGAAGCGAATGTGGGTGCAGGTATCAGAGCCGACCATCAAAAAGCAAAAAAAATTAATCTTAAACAATCTATCGAATCTATTGTTAAAAATCATCCCGATTTTAAAGACCGATTCAAAGATGCCACATTAGTTTCGCCTATTAAATTGTTCGGTTTACCATTGGGTTCAAAAAAGAGAATACTGTATGGAGAGCACTTCTTACTCATAGGCGATGCAGCTATGCTCATAGACCCTTTTACGGGTGAGGGTATCGGAAATGGAATGATATCTGGCATCATAGCTGCTCAAACAGTAGCGGCATTCATTGAAAATCCATCCAAAGAAAAATTAATAACATATCAGGCAACTATCGAACGCCAGCTCGGCTCTGAACTTCGCCTGAGTAGTCGTTTACAACAACTCGCTAACTATCCACGATTGTTCAATTTTGTAGTAAAAACAGCTGCCAATAACAGCGCATTGCAAGACACTTTTTCGACAATGTTTTATGATGTAAACATCAGAGCAAAGTTAAAAAACCCATTATTTTATATAGAACTCTTATTTTCGAGCTTTAAATCAAAAAAATGAAAAAGATACTAACCCCCATAATGATAGCCACTTCACTATTTGTATTTGGCCAAAAGAAAGCAATGTTATGTGACCCTGCTAAAGAAGCGAATTATAAATGTCTAACTAAGCAAAACGAAGTAGGCGGCTATGGCACAGTCATCAATAAAAAAGGTGCGGTAAGCCTAAGCGAGATAGATAAAAAAATGAAAAAAGAAAACTTAGCAGAAGTACCCAATGTATTGGTAAAAGGCAAGGTAAAAGAAGTATGTCAAAAGAAAGGTTGCTGGATGATGATGGAAGATGGTGCGGGAAATGAAGTGCGAGTTCGATTTGAAGATTATGCGTTTTTTGTACCCATGAATGTATCAGGTTGGACTGCTTATGCGCAAGGTACTGCATTCTATGATACTACCACAGTAGCCATGCTAAAGCACTATGCAGAAGATGCTAAGAAGTCAAAAGCAGAAATTGACAATATTACAAAACCATTGGTATCACTCAATTTTACAGCTACAGGCGTACTTTTTGATAAAAAAAAGAAGTAGTCTGTTTGCAGTTATAAAAAAGAATTTTATGTTTGCACCCTCATTAATAATGAGTGCGAGATTCCGTAGCTCAGCTGGTAGAGCAATACACTTTTAATGTATGGGCCCTGGGTTCGAATCCCAGCGGGATCACATAAAAACCAACGAAAATTCGTTGGTTTTTTTATTTACTTAAATAGCGAAAAGCAGATTTTTCTTCTCATTATCAAAAAAAAAGTATATTTGCACCCTTTAATAAACAACCCAAACTTTAAATTCATTTAAGACATGGCAACAAAAATCAGACTACAACGTCACGGTCGTGGAAAAAGACCATTTTACACCATCGTAGTAGCGGACGCTCGCGCTCGTAGAGATGGTAAATACATCACTCGTATTGGTGATTACAATCCACTTACTTCACCTGCAGTGATCAACCTTGATGTGGAGAAAGCAGTAGATTGGATAATGAAAGGTGCAGAGCCTACACCAACAGTAAATGCTATTTTAAAATATAAAGGCGTATTGCACCGCAAACACCTTTTGAGGGGGGTAGCTAAAAACGCGCTTACTCAAGAAGCTGCAGATGCACAATGGGCTGCATGGTTAGATGCACATCAGAACTCGGTACTAGATCACGCTAAGAAAATACACAAATCTAAGCAAGATGTAGCTATTAAATTGCTTGAAGAAGAAACTAAGAAAAAAGAAGCTCGTGAAGCCAAAAGAGCTGCTGCTTTAGCTGCTATAGAAACTAACGAAGCTGCAACTGAAGTAGTGACTGAAACAGTAGCAGAAGTGATTGAAACTCCAGAAGCTCCAACAGAAGAAACTCCAACAGCAGAATAATAAAAAATGACCGCCATTGATTACATATCGGTGGGAAATATAGCAAAGCCTCATGGAATTCATGGGGCTTTGGTTTTTATTCCCGACTATCTGCTACGTGAAGGTAAGCCGCCTACCCATTTTTTTATTGAGAAAGAGGGATTATATAGTCCCTTTTTTGTCAAAGAATTTTCTGCTAAAACAGAAAGCCTCGTATATCTTTGGCTTGAACAAATAGATAGTAGAGAACAGGCTACTAATATCAGCGGTAAACCCTTGTATATTAACTCTGATGACTTTGATACTTATTTTGAAAATGAGGATGATGAACTAGATGAGCTAGTGGGCTATAGCGTGATAGCAGACGATGTAGCCATTGGGAAAATTACCGCCATTGAAGAGCGAGGCCCTCAGCCGCTATTTGTTGTAGAAGATGGTGAAAAGACCTACCTCATTCCAGCTGTAGACGACTTTGTGATGGATATAGTTGAGGATCAAAAAATCATATTTTTATCACTTCCAGATGGATTGCTAGATTTATGAGGATAGATATCATCAGCGTTATTCCCGACTTGATAGAGAGCCCACTTTCACACTCTATTCTAAAAAGGGCGCGCGAAAAAGGCCTCTTGGAGGTAAATCTCATCAATCTCCGTGAGTTTTCGACTATGCGACATCGTCAGGTCGATGACTACCAGTATGGAGGTGGAGCCGGTATGGTGTTGATGTGCGAGCCTTTATCGCAGGCTATCGAAAGCCTAACAAAAGAAAGAAATTATGATGAAATCATATTTCTAACTCCCGATGGAGAGCAGTTAAAACAAAAGCGAGTAAACAGTTTGAGCCTAAAAGGTAATTTGCTGATGATATGTGGTCACTATAAAGGTATAGACGAACGCATACGAGAACGGTATATTACGCTTGAACTTTCGATTGGCGATTATGTACTTTCGGGGGGGGAACTGGCCGCAGCTGTATTAGTAGATTCGATCGGAAGACTTATACCAGGCGTATTGAGCGATGAAACGTCTGCCCTCAGCGACTCATTTCAAGATGAGCTGCTCTCCCATCCTGTATATACCAGACCTGAAAATTTTGAAGGCATGACAGTACCCGATATTTTGCTATCAGGGCATGATAAAAAAATAGCTGAATGGCGATATGAGCAAGCTTTGAGCCGTACACAAAAAAGAAGACCTGATTTGCTAAAAGATTAGCTTTGAAATACAAAAAATATATTTAAATTTGCAACTCTTAAAACAAAAAGAAACCCAACAACAATTATGAATCCTACTATAGCACTCGTAGCAAAGACAATGACACCAAAGACAGAAGTACCTTCTTTTGGTCCTGGCGATAATATCACTGTAGCATATAAAATCTCTGAAGGAAACAAAGAGCGTATCCAAGAGTTTAGAGGCGATGTAATCCAACTCAATGGAGAAGGTACTACCAAAACCTTTACTGTTCGTAAATTATCAAATGGCGTAGGTGTAGAGCGTGTATTCCCGCTTTTCTCCCCATTTATCGATAGTATTATTGTAAACAAAGTAGGTAGAGTTCGTAGAGCTAAGCTTTACTATCAGCGTGGCCTTACTGGCAAGGCTGCTCGTATTACAGAGAAGCGTCAAGCTATCGTTCAAAAATAATTTTAGATAAATTAATCTCACTTTGAATACTCCGAATTTTATAATAAGTTCGGAGTATTCTTTTTTATACAAACATTAACACTTTGTAATGTGTAAAACGTTGGGGTTTATTTTATTCTTTTTTCCCTGTTTTTCTTTTGCGCAAGAAACGCACAACACTATACAAACCGACCGTCCAGGTCAGGCTATAAATACGAATACTGTAGGCAAAAAAGTATTTCAGTTTCAGCAAGGTTTTGATTTTACGGGGAGTCGAAAAACAAAGGGCTTTGTTACAGAACACGTGGTCAAATATGGTATTTTACACAATTTTGAGTTAAGTGCTCTACTCTCCTACCAGCTAGATAAAACACCGTCTGAAATATCTATTCATGGCTTATCCAGTCTGCAATTTGGTTTTCGAATACAACTATCAAAACAAAAAAATGCTGTACCCTCTAGTAGCTTTCAGCTTAGGCTCAAAATCCCCAATATATCCAAGAACTACGGTACAAAACATATGGTACCCACCGCTATTTACTCTGTAGGATATGCTTTGCCTAAAAACATGAGTATAACTGCTAATTTTATCTTAGATTTTGATGGAAACGATTTTTCTCCGATAGGTGGATACATCGTCAATTTCAGTTTTCCACTGCATAAAAAACTAAGTGGATTTATAGAAAATTATGGCAATCTGAAGTCCACTATTTTCCAAACAAGAATAGATGGAGGCATTGCGTATCTTGTGTCTAGCAATGTGCAGTTAGATTTGATTGGAGGGTATGGATACAATCAAAAAAAGGAAGATTATTTTGCTAGTTTTGGTATTTCATGGCGGTTGCCATTTCAATCTTTACATAAAAAACCAACTCGATGAATTCAGCTAAATTCAAACTATCGTTTTACTTTTTTGTAGCTTTGATTTTTTCAAGCCAACTAGCCTATTCATCTCCAGAAGTAGAGGTAGATAGTCTAAAAAATGACACTCTCCATCTTGCCGAAAAGCTGATGGTAAAACAACAACAACAACAGCTTTTTGATTCTATATTAAAAATTCAGCTCAAAAAAGAATTAGAAGCAGCCTCCGGAGATTATCGTAAACAAAATGAACTTAGCGCCAAGATAGCTGCCATGGAAAGTGCTGACTCATTGCGTCAGGCCGAACTAAAAATGAAAATAGCCAAGCTAAGAGAAACAACTTCTGGATATCCAGTAATGCTATTGAATGATACCATCTTTTATATCTATACCCGCACTGGCTCATTTCAACCCAAAGATAGAGCAGAAGCCATCTCAAAAAGAATCAAAACGCTGTATGATGATCCATTTTTTGAGAAAGACTCATTGGTATCATCTATAAATGAAGATGTCATAGAGATTTTTTATAAAGATCAGCTTATGCTAGCCGTTACTGAGCTAGATGCGTTGTGGTTTGATGAGCCAAAGGAAGTATTGGCAGAGCGAGATTTGCAAATCATAAGGCAGTCTATTGAACTCAAAAAAGAACAAAACAGTTTTTCAAATTGGATAAAAAGACTAGGCATGGTCTTGCTTATTTTACTAGGCGTATTATTAATAATAAAAGTAATCAACTACTTTTTTAAGAAGTCAAAAAATTGGATTTATGAAAATAAAGAAAAGTATTTCCATGGGATTAGTTTTAGAACTTCCAAGTTGCTGTCTGAAGATCAACAAGTAGCTTTAATATACAGGATAAACAATGTACTTCGATTGTTTACCATCGGCCTCGCTATCTATTTTTCTTTACCGCTTTTGTTTAGCTTGTTTCCTGAAACTAAACAGTGGACAAACACCCTATTGAGTTGGGTCCTCTCCCCTGCAAAGCGAGTATTGATGGGAATATTGAGCTATTTGCCAAATCTGTTTACGGTATTTGTTATTTACTTTTTCACAAGCTATGCCGTAAAACTAGTAGCCTACTTAGCTAATGAAATTCAAAAGGGCAATATTTCGCTCTCTGGTTTTCATCCAGATTGGGCCATGCCTACCTTCAATATTATCCGCTTTCTCTTGTATGCCTTCATGTTGGTCGTTATCTTTCCTTACCTTCCAGGGTCTGGATCAGCTGCTTTTCAAGGTGTATCGGTCTTTATTGGCTTATTGCTATCTTTCGGGTCATCAAGTGCTATTACCAATATGGTGGCGGGTATGGTCATCACCTATATGCGACCATTTAAAATAGGCGACAGGGTTAAAATAGGTGATATCACTGGCGATGTTATGGAAAAAACAATGCTCGTTACACGCATCCGCACTATCAAAAATGAAGACATCACAGTGCCCAATGCAACTGTACTCTCTAGCCATACGATCAATTATTCTACAAATTGCGATGGTCCTGGACTTATTGTTCACACCACTATCACTATAGGATATGATGTGCCTTGGCAAAAAATACACCAAGCCATGATAGATGCTGCTTTACGCACTAGCTTTATTTTAAAAGAACCTAAACCTTTTGTTTTACAAACGAGTTTAGATGATTTTTATGTAGCCTATCAAATCAATGCCTATACGCGAGAAGCAAACAAGCAAGCACTTATTTACTCCGAACTCCATCAACACATCCAAGATTGCTGCAATGAAGTAGGGATAGAAATTTTATCGCCACATTATAGAGCCATGCGCGATGGCAATATGATCACTATACCTGCATCGTATTTGCCAGAAGATTACAAAGCACCTGGGTTTATCGTGGAAAATAAAAAGGAGTAGTTAAAGTCCTTTTGCCTTAAAAACAAAAAATTTTTGTCCTAGGAAATTAAAAAAGGCACTAAAGCCAGTAGCTAGTACAAAAGCCAACAACTTCTCTCCTTTTACAGCAAAAACATCGAACCCATTTAGCCCATCGGGGGCGATGTGAAAACTTGCTACAAAACTAGGTATATTCAATAGCGCATATTTGTTTATCAAAATATTAGCAATAAATGAAATCCCATATATCAAAGCAAATCGAAGCAATGTTTGCTTGTCTGTCTTTTCCTTATTTCTCCAAGTCCACAGTTTATTGAGATGGTAAGTGTAAAACGCCCCAGTCAAAAACCCCAGTCCCTTGGCCACATCTGTAGAAAGCCCTAGCAAATTTGACAAGAGGTAATAAATAGTCAAATCAACTAAAACAGCCGATACACCTATGATAAAAAACTTGGTAATTTGTTTTACTACTATTCGCACTTGGGTTTGATTATTTTTTTAATGTACAAAATAAGCTTACTCTTTTAGATTTGAAAGTGATGTTACAAAAATAATACCCCAACCCACTATAAAAAATAGCCCGCCAACTGGTGTGATGGGCCCAATAATTGTAGTAGGTACAGCTAACAAATCTTTGATTGCTAATAGATACAATGAGCCTGAAAAGAAAAGTATGCCAATCAAAAAACATACACTAGCGTATAGCAGTGCTCTTTTATTGAATGCTGAATATAATATCAACACTGCAAGGGAAGCTAGCACATGTATAAATTGATAAAACACTGCTTTCTCGTATATCGCTATTTGATAAGAATCTAAATGTGGTTTTAAGCCGTGTGCCCCAAATGCACCTAGCATTACGGCCAACATACCTAAAAAACTGGTGATAGTGAATAAGGTGTTTTTCATTTAAAGTGGAGCTTTAAACATATAAATTGCTGACATAAAGATTTTGACAGATATAGCCAAAAGTAAGACACCAAAAAACTTCTTGAGTGCTGCTAAAGCTGGCTTGCCTATTTTCCGTTCTAAAAAATCGACTGATCTAAGTGTAACGTACACAATGATTAGATTTATCAATACCCCCACCAAAATATTAGGAATATTATAAATAGAACGTAGTGATATGATAGTAGTAAGTGTGCCAGAGCCAGCTATGAGAGGAAAACCTAGCGGAACGATACTACCTGAATTACCCAAGTCTGGATCTGCTTTGAATAGGTTGATACCGAGTACTAATTCAATGCCTAATATAAAAATGACTATAGACCCCGCCATGGCAAACGATTGCACATCGACTCCCATATAATTGAGCAAACGCTCGCCCATAAACAGAAAAAGTAGCATTAATGTACCTGCAAATAGCGTAACAACAGCGGGCTTAATTTCTACCTTATTTTTTTTTAGCCCTATGATAACAGGCAATGAGCCTATTACATCTATCACAGCGAAAAGCGTAAACGTAATCGTTATTATATCAGAAATCGAAAAATTCATGAATTTTATTCTTCCCCAAATCCAGTACCCTCAGACCCCATATGCTGAGATGCGATAGTATGATTAGTAGGTGCATCTTCAGACTTACGAGTCAATTTAGCATCGATACTCAATGTAGCATGCGGAACTATGCGTAGCCTTTCTTTTGAGATTAGTTTACCAGTAGCCCTACATATTCCGTAGGTTCTATTTTCGATTCGTACCAATGCCATCTCTAAGTCTCTTATAAACTTATTTTGACGAGAGATTTGATTCATTAAATATTCCATTTCTGAAGTATCTGAACCTTCTTCCAAATTCCAAGACTTGTTTCCTTCTTGACTATCTGTATGGCTGTCAAGTGAACCTTTTAAATTTGACAACTGCTCACGTGCTTTTCCCAATTTGGCATCTACTATCGCTTTAAACTCTTTTAGTTCTGTATCGCTATAACGCAATGAACCCATATCAACTACTGGTTCAGCTTCCTTAACCTGAGGTTTTTTCAATAAAATAAGTGCTTTAGCTGGTAATTCTTCTTTTATTACACGCTTTGCCTTTGGCTGTTTTGGATTAGCCACTTTTGCTTGCGATTTTTTAGCAACCAGAGGAGTAGTTTGCTTAGCGCTTTCTACCGCTTTTTTCGCTACTGGTTTAGCAGCTACTTTTTTAACTTCTGGTTTTGCAACTGCTTTTTTCGCTACTGGCTTTGCAGCTACTTTCTTAACTTCTGGTTTTGCAACTGCTTTTTTCGCTACTGGCTTAGCAGCTACTTTCTTAGCTACTGGTTTTGCAACTGCTTTTTTCGCTACTGGCTTTGCAGCTACTTTCTTAGCTACTGGTTTTGCAACTGCTTTCTTAGCTAATGGTTTTGCAACAGCTTTTTTCGCTACTGGCTTAGCGGCTACTTTCTTGGCTACTGGTTTTGCAGCTGCTTTTTTCGCAATTTGCTTAGCGGCTACTTTCTTAGCTACTGGTTTTGCAACTGCTTTTTTCGCAATTGGCTTAGCAGCTACTTTCTTGGCTACTGGTTTTGCAACTGCTTTTTTTGCAACTGGCTTAGCAGCTACTTTCTTGGCTACTGGTTTTGCTGCTGCCTTTTTTGCTGTTGGTTTAGCTGTTACTTTTTTTGATGATTTGTTAGACTTTGCCATAGAGAGTAAATTTTGAGCTAAGTTTGTTAATTTTGAAAAAACTAGTATATACACTAAGGTTTATTTTGGGTGCAAAAATAGTCTTTTTTTTGAGCTTACATATTATTTTCAAATAATCAACATATGAGTATTACAAAAAAGCGACATCTGGATGATGTCGCTTTTAAAAATTTTATTTTATCAGTGTTATACTACCCTTTTGCTTTGGAGTAGTGTATCCGTTTATATAAGTCAACACTAACTCATACACATAAACTTGTGGAGGTTGAGGTACGCCTCTAAATTTTCCATCCCATTTAAAGTCCAAATCAGTTGACTCAAATACCTTCTCTCCCCATCTATTATATACAGCGAAATTGAGGTTTAGCCATGTTTTCTTGTTTCCATAGATTTCGTAATCATCGTTAATCCCATCCCCATTTGGTGTGAAGGCATTAGGCAAATAGAGTGTATATGTTGGGTTCACACGGACGATCACCGAATCTTGAGCCGTACATCCACTATCGCTCACCACCACTACGTGATAAACGATGTTATTAGTTGTGTTAGAAATTGGATCTGGACATGTAGTACACTCTAAGGAGTTAGGTGGCGACCAAAGAACCTCTGCTGGGTTTCCACCTTCGGTGTACAGTCCTAATTGTACAGACTCACCTAGCTCTATCAATGTATCTCTAGGGGTGGCGATCAACACAAATGCAGAATCATTTACTAGCACAAATGAGGAGTCTTTGATACAACCATTGTTATCCTTGACGACTACACTGTAGTTGCCAATTTTCAGTCCGGTGATTGCAGATGAGCTTCCGCCATTCGACCAACTATATTGATAAGGTGGAGTTCCTCCGGTAGGTAGCGCTATTATAGCTCCATTCTGCAATGGATAACAATATACATTTCTCACTACTGGATTTATCTGCAATTCAGGTATCGAAGATACGTTGGCTGTAAGTGTGGCGGTACAGTTACTAGAGTCAGTGACTACCACAGTATATGGCCCAACGGCTAGATTGCTCAGGTCTTGAGTGTTAGCACCACCAGGATTCCAACTATATCTGTATGGCATAGTCCCACCTAATACGGTGAGGTCTATAGTACCATCTGTTCTGTCAGGACATTGTACACTAGTATTTGTTTCACTCAAGGATAATGCCGTTGGTTGAACAACCATAATATTATTTGAGAAAGCAGTACAGCTTCTTGAATCTGTTACCGTGACCCCATAACTGCCCTGAGTCAAGCCACAAATATCTTCAACAGTTTGCCCATCAGACCATATATAAGTATAGTTAGGTGAGCCCCCTGAAATACTTAGGTCTATGCAGCCATCATTTCCACCAAAACAACTTACTCTTCGAGATGTAGGCGCTATCAATATTTGAGAAGGTTGTTTGATTTCGATAGAATCAAGCCCCCCTACTCTACAGCCAACATTATCCTCTACATGAGCAAAATACATTCCCGCAGGTTTGCCACTAATATCTTCGGTAGTTTCACCGCTAGACCAACGTACTGTATATGGCCCTAAAGCTCCGATGATGGTCAAATCTATGCTTCCATCACTCAATCCAAAACAACTCACATCTACTACTGCTGTATCTAAAGTAGAGGTAGGTGGCGGTGGTGGTACATTAATAGTGATACTATCTATACAACCATGTGTGTCAACTACCAAAAGATGATGATCGCCTCCTATTAGCCCAGTAAAAATACCTGAGAGGTTAGATGGCGTTTGATAATCTATTCCAAACACATAAGGAGATGTACCGCCCGCAGCTGATACTTCTAATGCTCCATCAGAACCAGTGTTGCAGCTTGGAGCCGTTACACTCACTTGAGAAAGCACGAGCAGTGTTGGTTCTGTCAAAACAACGTGTATTGTATCTACACATCCTTTTCTATCCCGCACACCTAGTATATACGTTCCAGCTGTTAGATTCGTAAATGAATCGATGGTTTGAAAAGTAACCCCGTCTCGAGTAAACTCATATCCACCATTTCCACCAGAAACAGCTACACGTATCATACCATCAGCATTGCCATTGCATCGAATATCTCTTTTTGCGGCTAATACTAAGTCAACTAATGGTGGTTCAAAAACATCAATCACTAATGTGGTATCACAACCCTTAGCATCGGCTACACTTATGGTGTATTGACCAGCGCTTAATCCTGAAAATACACCATTTGCCTGTGCGGCACCACCGTTATTTGAAAACTGATAATTACCATTGCTGCCTGATGCGCTTACTTCTATCCTTCCATCAGTGGCTCCAAAACAACTTACACTATCTACTTTCACAATGCTTAACCCTATTTGCGTAGGCTGAGTGAGTACAGCTACCACAGTGTCTTTACAGTTATTGGTGTCTTTTACGTAAACAGTATAAGTACCAGAATATAACGCTGAGCCGATACTGTCCGTTTCTGCAGGTAAACCTACCCAAGTATAGCCATAGGGATATACTCCTCCAGAAACTGTCAATACAATTTGTCCATCATTTGCACCAAAACAACTCGGACTAACTGTTCGCAGCGTATCCGCATTGAGCTGTGCTGGTTGATTTAATACCTGTTGAATTGAGTCAATACAGCCATTTGCATCCTTTATCTTTAACCAATAGGTACCCGCAGCCAATCCATTAAACACAGGAGAACCTTGATATGTGCCTGCGTTTATTGCATACTGGTAAGGGGCTGTACCACCCGTGCCAGACATAGTGATATTACCATCGGCACCTCCAAAACAGCTAGGTTGTTTTGAGCTACTTATTTGTGCCTGTAATGCTGTTGGCTCTGTTAAAATCACATGCACTGTATCTATACAACCTTTTCGATCACGCACGCCAATAATATACGTTCCAGCTGTTAGATTCGTAAATGAATCAATGGTTTGGAAAGTAACCCCATCTCTCGAAAACTGGTAGCCACCATTTCCACCAGAAACAGCCACTCGTATCATACCGTCTGCATTGCCATTGCATCGAGCATTTCTTTTTGCTACTAAAACTAAATCTAAAGCAATTGGTTGTGCTATGCTGATGACTTTAGTTGTATCACAACCTTTTGAATCTACTACGCTCAAAGTATAACTTCCAGCTATCAAAGCAGTGAAAACACCACTCGACTGCAACGTCCCGCCATTTATTGAAAACTGATAACCACCATTACTGCCAGATGCACTTACTTCTATTCGTCCATCATTACCTCCAAAACAACTTACGCTATCTACCTTCACTGTGTTTAATTGAATCTGGGTAGGTTGAGTAAGAATCGCTACTACAGTATCTTTGCAGTTATTGGTGTCTTTTACATACACCGTATAAGTACCCGCATATAATGGCGAGCCTATGCTATCAGTTTCTGTGGGCAAACCTACCCAAGAGTAGCTATAAGGATATACTCCTCCAGAAACTGTCAATACAATTTGTCCATCATTTGAGCCAAAGCAACTCGGTAGAACCGTCCGGAGAGTATCCGCATTAAGTTGTGGTGGTGATGATATATTTACCGTAGTGGTAGCTGTACAGTTCTTATTGTCGATAACCCCTACCTGATATGTACCTCTACATAGATTTACTCCGGTAGTAGAATCTTGACCGTTGCTCCAAGCATATACAAATCCAGCATTACCACCAAATGCATCAATAGTGGCTCGCCCATCGCATTTATTAAAGCAAGTGGCATTGACGGTGTCCAAAACAACGATTTGTAGAACAGGTGGTTGAGAAATAGTAACCGAAGCAGATGCAGAACAGTTATTATTATCTCTAACAGTTACAGTATAAGTACCTGCAATAAGATTTGGATTGTTTCGAGTGGACAAACCTCCATTACTCCATAGATAAGTATAAGGTGCTGCTCCTTGAATGCCCGTAACTCGTGCAAAACCATTGTTCTGACCAAAACATCGGACATTGACAGATGAATCGACAAACGCTTGTAAGCCACCCGCTGTAGTAACTACGGTACCTCCAGTTGCTGTACATCCAGATAAAGCATGGGTAACGGTAACAGTATATGGCCCAGAAGCTAAGTTGATAATTGAGTCTGTAACTTGGCCATTTGCATTGGCACTCCAAACATAAGTATATGCACTTGAAATAGTAGATGAAGGTCTAACTTTTATAGTACCATTAGATCCACAAGTAGCTGGTTTTACACTAAATGTGAGTGATGGTGGCGATATGACTTTAATAGGTACAACAGTATCTCTATTACACACATTTCGAGGACTATAGCCTGTCACTAAATAAGTAAAATCCGTAGGAGGCTTGCTAACTACAGTTGCACTCGTATTTGAGCTTAAATAATTATTTGGAACCCATAAATAGCTACTTGCCCCAGAAAGCGTAACTACCGCACTATCACCAGGGCAAAGTACTGTATTGCCAGTGATTAAAAGAGTCGGTCTTTGCTCTACAAGTACATAAATAGAATCATAAGCCGACCAGCCACAGCAGTCCGTTTTTATTCGAACTTTAATTTTAAAGACCCCTGCTATATTAAAGACTTTGTTGGTCAAATTTTGCATGTTAGCCCCTCCTAAATAGGTGTTTGGAACTATGGCTCCCCCAAAATCCCAC
Organism: uncultured Bacteroidota bacterium; assembly: GCA_937894725.1. Taxonomy (GTDB): domain Bacteria; phylum Bacteroidota; class Bacteroidia; order Chitinophagales; family LD1; genus CALAYL01. The sequence goes on along the minus strand of CALAYL010000039.1, from coordinate 29,127 downwards.
TGAAAACTATCGGCAGATGCGATGACCGCACTGAAGTTAGCTGAAGAACCTAAACACACATAAAAACTATCTGGAGCAGTCAGTACTGATGCCGTAGTTTGTAAGTCAGGTAAAAAGGTAGAAGCATCTATCGCCATGTTTACAAAACCAGTATAGATATTTCCCCCATAAGTGATGTTTTTTCTTCCGATGGTAGTGTATTGAGTGATATGTTGAGTGCCATTGCTTGTAGCAATAGTAGCTCCACTTCCTGCATTCCATGCGCCAGCTACTGCTGTAGTGAAAGTGTCATTTCTATAAGTACAAGAAATATTGGCTACGTTGATAGTTGGTTGAGATACTAAGTTAATACTAGTATCAATCGTTGCTGGTACTGTACCACTTAAACGATATATTGCTCTTGCAATTCCGCTAGATCCATTACCGCCATTACCACCATTACCGCCTGCACCTCCAGTACCGCCTGCACCACTACTTCCAATTTCTCCAGAACAAGTTGTAACTCTTGGTCCACCTGCTCCACCAGTACCGCCAGTACCTCCAGCCCCGCCAGCACCACCTGCACCTGCTGCACCGCTTGTAAAATTACAATCGATAAAATTAGTGCCTGCACCATTGCTCACAATGAAAACCCCAAAACTACTTCCACCACCATATCCTGCAGTACCACCCGTACCTCCTTGACCACCTCCACCGCCTCCGCTACCACCATTACCAGGGCCATTGTCACATAAGGTACAGCTTTGACGACCACTACCTCCTCCTCCTGCACCTCCTTGTCCTCCTATACCATTTGTACCATTTCCTCCTCCAGAACCACATACGTAAAAACCTCCAACGAAACTACCTGCACTTCCAGCTGCACCTGCTGTACCTGCTGTACCAGCAGCACCATTTCCTCCATTTACGCCACTCCCACCCGGGTCACCCTGAGTTCCAAAACCACCACCAGTTGTATTTAAGCCTAAAGCCGCATTTCCTCCTCCACTCGAACCAGCTACTGCGTTATTGCCACCGCTAAAACCTCCTCCTTTTCCTCCAGCTCCGCCTCCGCCTCCATTTCTTCCTGTTCCGCTAGCACCAGCATTAGTGGCGGTAGTACCTGCGTTTGCGGCACCTCCAGCTATACCTGTTGCTCCTGCGCCTCCAGCACCTCCTATTCCACCTGGAGCAGATTCTGTGCAGAAAATTCCAGAGCAATTTCCATTACATGAACCACTACCACCTATATTGCCAGCTGCACCACCAAGACCTGCTACACCAGCCACACCAGCTCTACCCCCGGTGGCAGCTCCAGCTATGACCTGACAGCGCACAAATTCATAATTGCTACAACCATTTAAATGAAAAACATAATTGCTTATGCCTAGGGTATCAGTACCAGTAAGTGCTGGAGTATTTGCTGTTTGAAAGGTCATGTCTTGAAATCTAAAATAACTCGCTCCATTCATATATATTCCAACTAATCTTTTAGTATGTAAACTTCCATCAAGATTACCATTAGTTCTGTATATTGTAGTCAATCCAGCTGTACTACTTTTTTGCCAAGTAATCGAATCATATCCTCCCTCTAAAGTTGTATAGCTACCTATATTTTGAATCGCATAATCCACATTATATGTTCCTCTCGAAAGTTTTATCCAAGCATTATTACATTGCGCTTTCGCTAGACCTGTAGCCAAATCTGCAGGTTTATTTTGAGTTCCAGCATCAGATGCAGTAGAACCTCCTGGTTTAATATAAATCACCGCACAGCTAGAGGTAGGTGGCGGTGGGTTTAAGTTTACAGTAATAGTAGCTGCGGGGCTCGGACATCCGTTGGCATCAGTAGCTATCACCGTGTATGTCCGAGAAGTACCAGGTGATGCCTTAGGATTTTGACAAGTAGAGCAGCTTAATCCTCCGCTGGCAGGTGTCCATTGAAAATTGACACCTGTGCTACTGCTTGCATTGAGCTGTGCCGAATCGGTAGCAGAACATAAGGTAATCACAGGAGGATATGCACTGATCGTGGGTGCTGGAGCTCTTGTGATTAAAACATTGTCGGTTTTCACACAGCCATTTGGATAGGAAGCAGACACCGTATAAAGAGTAGTGCTGGCAGGACTTACATTCCATGTAGCTCCTGTATGTGTTGTGCTACCATTTGACCAAGTAAAAACTGCGCCTGCACCAGCAGTGGCGGTGAGGGTAGTTGATTGTCCTGGACATAGCACTACATCTGGTCCAGCGTTCACGGGTGGGTCTGAAGATGGAATGACCCTAACGGTATAAGAGTATGTATTTGATCCAATAATCTGACAAGCATTATCTTTTACGGTAACCGTAAAAAAGTTCACTCCAGTATCTGCAGGAGTAGGCGACCAACAAAAAGTACCCACTGGTCGATTGCCAGTAGATGTAGTAAATGTGGAACCTATGATGCCATTATTAGAGGTCATAGTCACTACATTGGCCGCATCTAAATCTGCACTATTAATGGTAAAGCAAGCGTTTGAACAGGCAGGTATAGTGATACTATAATTATTTGTGCCGTTTACGCCCGAAGCTGTTGGTATATTGTTGTTGCAGTTTGCTATAATAAACTGCATATCTCGCACCACCCGTCCTATTTTCACTCCATTTCTATATTCGTCTATTGCTACTTTTACTACCCCTATCTGCACTTGGCTAGGGGTAAAAGTTAAATCTCCATTTTGAGAGTTGATATTGAAACCTCCAGTAGTTTTGAGTGGCTGAGTAGGAGAAAAACCGCTGGCATAAGCCACCTGGTTTCCATTGTCTGATAAAGCTGGAACTATTGAAAACACTAAGGAATCTCCATCTGCATCTACTACTCCGTGATTATAATTTGACAATTGGTTAGCACAATAGAAAGGCACTGGATCATTGAGAAACACAGGTGAATTATCGCATTGCGACAAAGTGTTGTTTAGCTCTGCTTCAATATACACTCCTTCATTGGAAGGACTTGAAAGCGAATTTATTGCCGCATTTCTACAACATAGACTCCAGCCTAATTTCCAATCGGTACCACAGCCTATGGGCAAATTCAATATACCTTCGTAAATATATTTTTGAATGCCATATTGCCCCCCTGCACCACATCGAGAATTAGCACCAGGACAAAGAGGAGTCACATCCGTAGCAGGTCCTACTTGGGTCACCGTGATAGAAGTGGTGACACCACACTGTGCTGAAGCCACAGTGATCGTATGCGAGCTACCCATAGACACCCCATTGCAATCTCTATACGCTTGAAGTCGTACTCTATACTGACCAGGTGCTAAGCATTCATAACTCAAATCCACACCCATTACGTGCGAGCCATAAGACTGCATGCTAATTGCGATTGAAAAAAGCAAAAAAAGTTTTTGTAAAATCGATTTCATATCTATATATCTTTTTAAAAAAATTTTCGTTTCGAACTTGATCTACCACCCAATCCTAGCACACCTAGAATCCCCCTTGTCACTTCTCGCAATATAACTTTTCCTGCCGAACTGTTAGCCACATCGCTCACAAATCCACCCGCTTTCTCTATGACGGACTTTTCACTTGTTTGGTTGGTTGTTGACGTTGATTTTGTTTGCTTTTTCTCTTCTGGTGCAGGTATATCCGACAACTTTTGTGTCAGCATCTCAAACGCACTTTCGCGATCTATTATTTCGTTGTATTTATTTGTCAACGATGATTTGCTAATAACCGTATCGATTTCAGCCTCTGTGAGCACATCCATTCTAGATGATGGGGCAGCCAATAAGGTTGCCGCTAATGGCGTAGGTATTCCTTTCTCATTTAGCACTGTTATAAACGCCTCCCCTATACCCAACGAAGTGATGACATCCTCTGTATTGTAAAAATCACTCAGTGGATAATTTTCTGCAGCCAACTTGATGGCTTTTCTGTCTTTAGCCGTAAATGCCCGCAGCGCATGCTGCACTTTCATACCCAATTGGGCTAAAATCGCATCGGGAATATCGGCTGGATTTTGAGTACAAAAGAAAATACCCACACCTTTAGAACGGATGAGCTTTACGATTGTTTCTATTTGATCTAAAAGTGCTTTTGAGGCCTCATTAAAAATCAAGTGCGCTTCATCGATAAACAACACTAGCTTCGGAGCATCGGAGTCGCCCTCTTCGGGAAATGTGCTGTATATCTCGGCCAAAAGACACAACATAAAAGTCGAAAACAACTTAGGCCTGTCCTGAATATCCGTAAGCCGAATTATAGATACTCTACCTTGACCTTGTTCATCGATATGCACTAGGTCATCTACTTCAAATGATTTTTCGCCAAAAAACTGCTCTGCGCCTTGCTGCTCGAGTTCAATTATTTTTCGTAAAATGATGGAGGCGGTTGTTGTAGCTACTTTCCCATAGAGATTGGTAAACTCACTCGCCCCTTCATTGGTAGCATAATTGAGTACCTTTTTGAAGTCTTTCAAATCCAAGAGTGGCATCTTTTTATCATCACAATATTTAAAAACAATAGACACTACGCCACTTTGCGTATCATTTAGATCTAAAATTTTAGAAAACAATACTGGCCCAAACTCTGAAACAGTTGCTCGTAGTTTTGCTCCTTTCTCGTTAGACAATGTCAAAAACTCTATCGGACTAGCCCTAGGAGTAAAAACAGTGCCTATTTTATCTACGCGTTCTTGAATTTTATCATTGATAGTGCCCGCTGCCCCTATGCCACTCAAGTCTCCTTTGATATCCATGAGCAATACGGATACTCCTTTAGCAGATAACTCTTCGGCTATTTTCTGCAATGTTTTGGTTTTGCCAGTACCCGTAGCACCCGCTATCAGTCCGTGACGATTAAATGTTTTTAATGGTGCTTTTACTTGCAAGTGTGAAACAGGCTGCCCATCTAACATTGCTGCACCTAGCAAAATCGACTCCCCTTTAAAAGTGTAACCTGACTCTATAGTAGATTTGAAATTCTCTTCTTTCGACATCGCTTATACTGGATTTTATAAATTATCTTGAAAAATACACGCTTTTTTGGTTCAAACAAAGTTTCATTTAGTTTCATTTTAAACAATTTAAACACATTAAAATTATTCCTCATCAAACATAGGCTTATCCCTCAAAAACTAAGCTAATTAATTAGTTTTGCCAAGTTTTGAAAATAAGAGGCTTTTTTACTAGTGGTATTTTGCACATGATGGTGGCCACCCTGTCGTTTGCATTCATGAATATTTGCATCAAAAAGCTCACCGCTCTCCCTCCCATAGAAATCGTTTTTTTTCGATGTAGCATTGCGCTTTTCATTGCCTACGTTTTACTCAAAAGAGCAAAGGAAGATTGGATAGGATCACACCGCAAACTTCTTGTGTTAAGAGGCCTATTTGGCACTCTTGCACTTTATACTTTTTTCATTACGCTTCAAACTATGTCGCTCGCGTCTGCCGTTACTATTCAGTATATGTCCCCTATATTTACAACCATAATCGCCACCCTACTTTTCAAAGACAAAACCCACCCTGTACAATACCTTTTTTTTGCAATTTCCTTTCTAGGTGTGATACTCCTCAAAGGCTTTGACGAAACGATAACGCTACGTTTGCTCCTCATCGGACTTGTGTCGGCTATCTGCTCTGGTTTTGCGTACAATTTTGTGCGTACACTCAAAGAAAAAGAACACCCCCTTGTAGTCGTTCTTCACTTTCAATTGATTGGTGCCATTATAGGTGGTGTGTTTTCTATTTTTGTTTGGAAAATGCCTGTTGGTATAGAATGGGGCTTCGTTATACTCACGGGTGTATTCACTCACTTTGGCCAGTTGCATCTTACCAAAGCCCTACAGAGAGAGGCCGTGGGCATAGTATCTAGTGTCAATTACCTTGGCGTTTTTTATGCCTTTATTTTTGGTATTTTGATTTTCAATGAAGCTTATGAATGGGCAAATATAGCCAGTGTTTCACTAGTGCTATTAGGCGTATTTCTGAGCATTATTTTTAAAGAAAAAAACACCTCCCTATTGTAGATAAATAGGTTGTAGCCTCTACAGTGATAAAAATTATAGTCTAGTGCCATACCATCTTGTTCCGCTAGAGGAGCTTACTTCTCCAATTGATTTTACTATAAAAATAGAATCATTAGCGTAAAAGTCGATTACACATGCTCGATTGCCACCACATTTCAAATCCTAAAATCTTGTTTTTTCGTTATCAGCATAGATATAAACTCGAATACCACGGTAGAGTCTGTATTACCTTTTAAAACACTGATTATCGCCCTTGTTGGGCTGCAATTTTCAACTTGGTTTCCAGGTGAATAACTGAAACTGCAAGAGATTGAGTTGTAACTTCCCGTTAAATTTGTCTCTAAAATCTTCCATGGTTTTATCTTTTTTGCAAGTCATAAATAACATGCATAAAGAAAGAATTGAAATATACCGCATAGCTGAACTTTTTATCAATTTTCAAATATTTCCGCTCTTCGACATGCTCCGCAGTGCATGTCGAAGCATAGATAAAAGGGAACTTTTAATTTAAGATTCATCGGCTAATTCCATAAATCCTATTCGAATGCCATAATAATCTCCACAGCTATTGTATAAATACCTCAACTCGCGCAGGATTGGTATTCTTTGCGCTCAATATCACTTGTATTGTGTATTTGCATTAGCGTCTGGCTACAACCTTATTCTGTTTTTTATATCAAAAGTAAAGATATGAGCATTAGTGAGGAACGAGCGGTGCTTGTGTATATTATCATTCTAAAATTCTCGGTTAATATAGCTTTTAAAAAAAACAAGCACCGCTTCGCTAATGCGCGAGTTGTGAGATAATGGAGAAGGATTACTTGTTTTTTCCCACCCCTCCTTTAGCTAACACGGGTGACTGCCCAGCGAGATGAACCACGGCAGTAGCATCAAATAGCAAGAAGTCGGCATACTTTATATCTATTGTATCTCTAAGCTCTGCCAGATTACCTACAGCACCGAAGTTCATAAAAGCATATGGAGCAAAACCCTTGTAGCCATTTGGGGGACCTTCATGAAAATGCGCATCAAATCGTCTATTGGCGGTATCGCTTATGATTCTAAAATAGACAGCAGATTTATTGCCCTGTGCTTTGACCTCCACAGTGCCATGCACCTTAGAGTTGTTAGCTTCTAGAAGGGTGTAGGTGGTGGTGGAATTTTCTTTTTTGCATGCTGCAAAAGAAAGCAGGCATAAGGATAAAATAAGTAAACGCATAATGATTTGATTTGGGTATAAAGCGTAAAAAAACTTGATTTATTATGTGGGTTTAGGATGACAAAAAATATTTTTTTAGAAACCTCAATAAAAAGAAGGATGTTGTAAATGTGTTTTCTAGTTTCGACCGCTGGGGGATATAGTGCCTAAAAATATGCTCTCGATTGTGTTTCCCACCAACCACAAGAAAAAGTATTATTCTTGCTCAAAAGAAAAAAACAATCCAAATATGCTGCCCACAGATTATATTGCAAAAATAAAACAACTTCTACCAGAGGAGTGGGAAGCATTGGTTATCGCCATAGATACACCACCTATCGTATCTATCCGAAAAAATACCCGAAAAAATCTGACAATAGATTTCCCCAAAACAGAACCTATACCATGGGCTGCAAATGGGCTATACTTAGCCGAACGTCCCTACTTTACCCACGATCCACTCATCCATGCAGGAGGATATTATGTGCAGGAGGCATCTTCCATGTTTTTAGAGCAATTTGCAAAACCATTTTTAGCAAAAAAAGAACATCCTACGGTACTCGATTTTTGCGCAGCACCAGGCGGCAAAAGTACACACCTACTCGCTATGCTCGATGGTAAAGGAATATTGGTTGCCAACGAAATCATCGCCAATCGCAATGCAATATTGCGCGAAAATCTGACCAAATGGGGTATGCCAAACTATGTGGTGACACAAGGCGATGCTACGCAGTTTGCTACTGCTGGCGCACTTTTCGACCTCATCGTGATAGATGCACCTTGCAGTGGCGAAGGTATGTTTCGCAAAGATAAACGCGCCATCGAAGAGTGGAGTTTAGACAATGTAGCGATTTGTGTAGAGCGACAAAAAAGTATTTTAGACAAACTTGTGCAATGTCTCAAACCAGGTGGTATGCTGGTATATTCAACTTGCACATTTGAGCCCGATGAAAATATTAATCAACTCATACAACTATGCCAAAACAATTCTTTGAACCCAATTTCTCTTGACTTCGATATAGCCAAAAATGGCATTATAAAAATTGATAAAGAGGGCGTAGTAGGTTATCAATTTTATCCGCACAAATCGAAAGGTGAAGGTTTTTTTATAGCCGCATTACAAGATGGCGAAACAATAGCAGAAGAAGCAACCGATATATTGTTTCAAAATCGTTTCACCGAAGTACAGCACCTGATTTCAACACTACCCAATTATTTTGTAAGAAAAGAAAATGAAGCTTTTTATTTGACTAATTTTCATTTTACAAAAATCGAAAATGCCCTTACAAAAGCGGTAAAAATAAAAACAAAAGGCACACAAATAGCGACACTAAAAGGCCCTCATTTAATCCCCTCACCTGATTGGGCTTTTTGTATTGCCAAATCGCCCACTATCGCTACTATTGATATTGATAAAACACAAGCCGTTCGATTTTTGCGCTGCGAAAACCTACATTTTCCAGAAGTAGAAAAAGGCTGGTATCTGGTCACATATCAAGGTGTCGGGCTAGGCTGGGCCAAAGTGATGGATCAGAGAACAAACAATTATTATCCGTCCAATTGGCGAATTTTAAAGTAAATTCACGCCATATGAACTTACCTAAAATTATTTTACATCAAGCCAAGACTGCGGCTATTGCTCGTTTTCACCCATGGGTGTTTTCGGGGGCTATAAAATATAAATCGCCCGAAGTTGCAGAAGATGCATTGGTTGAACTTTGCGATTCCAAAGGCCAATTTTTAGCCGTAGGCTATTATACAGATAGTAATATAGCCGTACGCATTATCTCCTTTTCTCTTATCGAATCGGTGAGCAAATTGTTTGAACAAAAACTCTCCGCAGCATACGATGCCCGACAAGCCGTAGCCCTTGTAAACAATATCAATACTACAGCCTACCGATTGATACATGGTGAAGGGGATGGGCTTTCTGGACTCATCATCGATATATACAGTGGTGTAGCAGTACTGCAAGCACACTCCGTTTTTATGGCAAAACAACTGCCGCTTATCAGCGAACTACTGCAACAGCTCTATGGTGACAAATTGAAAGCGGTATATAATAAAAGCGGAAACACGCTACCCAAAAGCTATACGCAAAGCCAAGATGGGTTTCTGTTCGGAAAACTAGATAGCGTAAAGGTTTTGGAAAATAACTGTACCTTTGAGATAGACTTTATCGAAGGCCAAAAAACGGGATTTTTCTTAGATCAGCGTGAAAATAGAGCATTACTAGCTCGCTATGCAAAAGGCAAAAATGTGTTGAATACTTTTTGTTATTCTGGAGGTTTTTCGGTCTATGCCGCCAAAGCTGCTGCACAAAAAGTAGTATCAGTAGATGTATCTCAAAAAGCTATCGACCTCACTATTCAAAATATGCAACTCAATGGATTCGATGCGCCACACGAAGCGCATAAAGCCGACATCTTCGATTTTCTTTCTAAAACCAATATTGCTGAATTCGACATCATCGTACTCGATCCTCCTGCCTTTGCCAAAAATGTAGGGGCACGCCATCAAGCTATCAAAGCATACACTCGTCTCAATTTAGAAGCAATCGCAAAAATGAAAAAAGGCGCCTTGTTGTTTACTTTTTCTTGCTCGCAGGTAGTTACCCCAGATTTGTTTAAGGGAGCTATTGTAGCAGCGGCCATCACCGCAGGGCGCAATGTACGCATAGTACATCAACTTAGCCAAGGAGCCGATCATCCCGTGAGCGCATTTCACCCCGAAGGCAGTTATCTGAAGGGTTTTATATTACAGATAGAATAGTTTTCGCAAAAAAAATGGCTACCCAAAGGTAGCCATTTGTATAGAATATATATTGGATATTAATATCTGTAAGTATCCGATTTGTAAGGCCCATCTACCGTTACACCGATATATTCAGCTTGTTCTGCATCAAGGGTTTCAAGCGTAGCACCAATATGTGCTAAGTGAAGTTTAGCTACTTTTTCGTCAAGATGTTTAGGAAGTACATACACCTTGTTCTCGTAGCTGCTCGTGTTTGTCCAAAGTTCTATTTGAGCCAATGTTTGATTAGAAAATGAGTTGCTCATTACAAACGATGGATGTCCCATAGCGCAACCTAAGTTAACTAATCGACCTTCTGCCAATACAATGATGTCATTGCCATCGATAGTGTACATATCTACCTGTGGTTTGATTGTATTTTTAGTGGCACCATAGTTTTTGTTTAACCATGCCATATCGATTTCATTATCGAAGTGGCCAATGTTACATACTATAGATTTATCACGCATTTTTTTGAAATGACGTTCTTTGATGATTTTGTAATTACCAGTTGCCGTTACAAAAATATTTGCTCTAGTCACTGCCTCATCCATTGTTACTACTTCAAATCCGTCCATAGCCGCTTGAAGCGCACAGATAGGGTCGATTTCTGTTACAAGTACTCTAGCTCCTGCGCCTCTCAATGACTCTGCAGAACCTTTGCCCACATCGCCATATCCTGCTACTACCGCTACTTTACCAGCCATCATGATATCCGTAGCTCTACGAATAGCATCTACCAATGATTCTTTACAGCCGTATTTATTATCAAATTTAGACTTAGTAACAGAGTCGTTTACGTTTATAGCGGGCATAGGCAAAGTACCTTTGCGCATTCGCTCATACAGACGGTGTACTCCTGTAGTCGTTTCTTCTGAAAGTCCTTTGATATTAGGCACTAGCTCTGGGTATCTGTCTAAAACCATATTGGTCAAATCTCCTCCATCGTCCAAAATCATATTGAGTGGTTCACCGCTTTCAAAAGCAAAAAGTGTTTGCTCTATACACCAGTCAAATTCTTGCTCATTTTGTCCTTTCCAAGCAAAAACAGGAATACCCGCAGCAGCTATAGCCGCAGCAGCGTGGTCTTGCGTAGAAAATATATTGCAGGATGACCAAGTCACCTCAGCCCCCAATGCTTTTAATGTTTCTATAAGTACTGCAGTTTGAATAGTCATGTGAAGACAACCTGCTATTCTCGCGCCTTTAAGTGGTTGTTTCGGTCCATATTCTTCACGGATAGCCATTAGACCTGGCATTTCAGCTTCGGCCAATCTTATTTCTTTACGCCCCCACTCTGCAAGTGATAGGTCTTTTACTTTGTTTTTCAAAGTCGTAGTTGTTGACATATATTGTTATTGTTTTTTGCAAAAATATAAAAAAAGAGGCGGATATGCAAAATGTTAATCTTCCGATTGTGCCTTTAGCTTGCTTCTCCACCAATAGATGCCAATACTAGCCACCAATAGATAAGGAGTCACAAAAAGATATAAAACCCCCTTGTTTATACCCGCTCCTTGCGAAGAACCATTTTTCATAGCTTCATCGGCTACAGCAGTACACATAGCACATTGAGCAGATGCATCTATAGCCATTATGAGGAGCATGACAATTAAGAGTAGTTGGGGCCATCTTTTCATATTGCAAATATAAGATTAATTGGACGTATAATAAGGTGAAATCATTAAATAGACTAATACACCACTTATCGATACGTATAGCCATATCGGAAAAGTGATACGGGCTATCTTTTTATGTGCCCTAAAATCGGCTGTGAGCGCTCGGTAGGTAGTGAATAAAATAAAAGGAAGTATCACCGCTGCTAAGACAATGTGCGATATAAGTAGTGGGAAATAAATGTAGCGAGCCAAGCCTTCACCGCCAAAATGAGTATCGCCAGTGAGCAAATGGTGTGCTATATAGGAAAGTAAAAAAAAGAAGGAAAGTACCATGGCAGTTAGCATCGCGCTTCGATGTTTTTCATAATTTTTATTTTTTATAAAAACAAGTCCTAAAATAAGACAGATAGATACTGTTGAATTTATGACGGCATTGATTTTAGCAAAAATACGAGGGTCAAAGCCAAGTTCAAGTCCAGTAAATTTAATTCTTCCTAAGGATACTATGACTAAGAAAACTACAACCGAAAAAACACCTATCAATGAATAGGCAAGTTTATCATTTGGTTTTATCACTGCTTTTAGCATTTTCCGATGTTTTATTTTGAAAATAGATTACCTCTCTCTTTAGGATTTTTCCTAAACGAAAAGTTTTTTTCATACTCACGCAATACCAAAACAATGTCGCCCATCATTTTGTTTACACTAAGACTATCCGTACCATTATAGTACCCTCTTATATGCCCTTCTGCATCCACAAGAGTTAGCTTTTCACTGTGTATAACGGCTTCCTTTCCACCAGGATTATCCTTAGCTATTAAGAAAAACCCTTCGCTTGCAAGCTTAAATATTTCGCTTTTGGGCGCGGTAAGAAAATACCATTTATTTGCGATAGCCCCATGATCCTTTGCATAGGCTCGTAGTGCTAGCACACTATCCTTTACAGGATCCACACTCACCGATACTAATTTAAAGTTCTTATCTTTTATAAAAGCTTGCTGCACTCGCGCCATCTGCTTGGTCAATACAGGACAAATACCTGGACAAGTAGTGAAAAAGAAATCTAAAATATACACATTGCCATACAAACTATCTAAGTCCATCATTTCGCCATCCTGAGTGGTAAATTGCATACTCGGGATTACGTGAAATATCGTATCAATCACATCATTTCCTTTGGTGTCCTTAAATTTATCTACTCCTATAGGAAAAAGCTTATGAGGTGAACGTGGACGCGGTATCTTAGAGATAGGTTTAAACATCAAGAAGAAAAAAAGCGGAAGTGCTATCGCTAGCACTAATCCCATTACTTTAAGGGTGTTTTTGTTCATATTAACTACAATAAAAAAGGGATGCTAAGCTAACATCCCTTTTGATTTTAATCTTATCTATTTTATTAAAAAACGTTTAAAAGAGAGCGCATATATTGCCATGAAGCTCCTTCCAAGGTAAACGCTACAATAGCCCATACGAGAAAAAGAAATGGAAGTAACACGGTCAATAAAAACGGTCTAGTTTCATGCTTTAAGTGCATAAAGGTACCCATGATATAATACACCTTGAATACCGAAGCTACTGCCATAAATAAGTTGATAGCCCATTTAAAATCTCCACCATCAGGGTTGTTTACATCATAAGCAATCGCTACGCCTACTTCAGTTATCGTAACGAGAGATAGAATAATGATGGTTTTCAATACATCTTTACGGCTATCATTGTACTCATTTTGGTTCCAATGTAAGTGTCCTTCAGGCATTTCGTTTCCGTGTTCCATTGTATTAAGATTTATAAGTTTTAGTTTATTGATTTTAAGTTTCCCTTCAAAATTTACGATGACGTAATTATAATAGATAAAAGCATAAGAATACATACACCCACACTAAATCTACAAAGTGCCAGTACAACCCTATTTTCTCAACCATTTCGTAGTGTCCAGCTTTTTCAAAACGCCCACTCCAAGTCGATACAGTCAACCAAATAAGCAAAATAACGCCCACTAATACGTGTAATCCGTGGAAACCAGTGATTATAAAAAACAACTGACCGAAGTTAAGTACCTTAGTAGTATCAGAAAAAGAAGTCAAAGTCATTCCATCATGCATTAAGTGAGTCCACTCTAAGTACTGACAACCCAAAAATGCAACGCCACAAAGTATAGTTGGAATCAAAAACTTAATCACACCGGCCTTATTCATAAGGTACCCTTCCTGTACTGCACGAACCATTGTATATGAACTCACAATGAGCAAAAATGTCATAAAACTTACAAACACCAATGGCAAATTCATGGTATCCAACCCATGTATAGGTATTGAGCTAAAAACTTCAGACGGACTAGGCCAATTAGCTGATTGTGTAAAACGCAATGCACCATAAGTAATTAGAAATGAAGCAAAGGTAAAGGTATCGGATATTAAGAAATACCACATCATTACCTTTCCATAACTTGTGCCAAACGGAGATCGTCCTCCTTTCCAAAGTTCTTGGTCAGATGGTGTACCGTGGCTGTGATCAGTGTGTTCGATTGTAGCTGTTGACATGAGTAGTGATGTATTTATTATTGATAATTAAAATAAAAGAAAAAATAAAGATAAATCCAAACAACGTCTATAAAGTGCCAAAAATAGACCAAAAGTTCCATATGAAGAAGTCGATCTGGATTAGCAACATTACTAAGCTCAAATTTTTCATCTTTACGAGCTTTGAAAGCAAAAAACAAAAATATAGCAGAAACCAATAATCCTATTAAAATGTGAAACGCATGGGCATAGGATATTAGATATATAAACTGTCCAGCAATATTCCCTGAAAGCGGCATACCCATATTGGTCAGTTTTTGCCAAGCAAAATATTGAAATCCCAAAAAAACTATTGCACTTATAAATCCAGCGGTCAATAATTTTCTAAACGTAGCAAATTGGAGTTTCTTATAAGATAATAGCGCCATATGCATCAATACACTCACGGCTACAATTGCCACAGTTGAGTACATAAATTCTATGGGCAATTTGAAATTTTCCCAAGATTTAAAGTCCCCTTTTTTTATGATCAAAGCACTCGTCAAGGCTGCAAAATACATCGTCATACTCGCCATACCCAAAAAAAGTATAAACTTCTTTGGATTTATCCCGGTGTATTCGGTTGTTTCCTTTAGTCCTTTTAAATATTCTTGCTCTGTCACTTTATATAAATTAAATACTGCCAATTAAACTCTACCTAATACCAATGCCAACTGAACAATAGGTAAATAAGCAAATGAGGTCAATAATAATAACTTTGCTGATTTATCATCACATTTCAAATAAAATTGTGTGGAAGCCCAAAGATAAATTACGCCCATAACCACAACTACAGTAGCACCAAGCATACTTATAAAACCAAAAGTATATGGCAATAGTGACACTACTAGTAAAAATGCTGAATAAATGAGGGCATGTACAGCACTATAACGAGTTTTGCCACTTGCACTAGGAAGCATCATGATACCTGCCTTCAGATAATCATCATATCTCAACCAACCTATAGCCCAAAAATGCGGAAATTGCCATAAAAACTGAATAAAAAATAAGATAGCAACAATCTGAAAATTAAAAGTAACGGGATAGGTAGCACATACATATCCGATGGCTGTAGGCAGTGCGCCAGGTATAGCTCCCACAAATACAGCGATGGATGATTGCTTTTTTAGCGGAGTATAAATAAATGCATAACTAAGTATAGAAATTGCTCCTAAAATAGCTGCAAGAGAACTAAACTTTAACCATAAAATCAACAAACCTAAAACGCCCATCACACCTGCAGCAATAAGTGCTTCAGATACAGACATTGCATTTGTAGGAAGGGGACGTATTTTCGTTCTATCCATGAGTAAATCAGAATCTTTCTCGATTATCTCATTGAGCGCATTGGCACAAAAAGTAATCAAAAGACCTGAAAGCATAAAAAGCGAAAAAGTTATGCCATCGAATGAAGCAAAATCAGCACCAAACAAGTATCCTAATAGCCCAGATACCACTACCGTTACACTCAATCTAAATTTAGTGAGTACCATGTAGTCCTTGAGTTTACTAGTCAAGAAACTTGATGATGATATGGCAGTTGATTGTGTCATTTAACTATTTACTTATTTGTGCTCTACTTCACCTGGAGCCAAAGGCACACTCTGTGGAGTGAAATCTTTGCCATTTACAGAATAATCATATGGCCAACGGTAAACTGTAGGTATTTCTCCTGGCCAGTTTCCATGTATTCTTTCTACTGGAGCAGTCCATTCTAATGTATTTCCTCCCCAAGGGTTATTGTATTCTCCTTCTAGCTTTCTTCCTTTAAAAATACTATAAAAGAAATTAACGATAAATAATATCTGAGCTAAGAATACAATAATTGCACATATTGAAATAAATTCAACCAATCCATTAAAATTTGAGAAGGTTTCAAAGTTAGTGAATGCATAGTATCTTCTAGGCAATCCTGTCATAAAGTGCATCGGGAAAAATATCGCATACCCTCCAATCAACGTGATGTAAAAGTGAATATACCCTAAGGTGTCATTCATATATCTACCGTAGAAACGTGGAAACCAATGATATACTCCAGCAAACATACCAAAGAAAGCGGCTACCCCCATTACAATGTGGAAGTGAGCTACTACAAAATAGGTGTCATGCAATTGAATATCAATAGCTGAATTGCCGAGCATTAACCCTGTGAGACCGCCAGAAATGAACATTGATACAAACCCAATCGCAAATAGCATTGGAGGATTCAAACGCAAACTTCCCTTCCAAATAGTACCTATCCAGTTAAACACCTTGATAGCAGATGGAACTGCAATAAGCAAGGTAAACAAAACGAATACAGCGGCAAGATTTGGATTGAGACCAGTCACAAACATGTGGTGAGCCCAAACTAAGAATGAGATAATCACAATAGCCATGATAGAAACCACCATCGCTCTATATCCAAAAATTGGTTTGCGAGCATGAATAGATAATACCTCAGACACTATTCCCATTGCAGGAAGAATGATAATATATACTTCAGGATGACCTAAAAACCAAAACAAGTGTTGAAAAAGAATTGGAGAACCACCTTTATAATCAAGGAGATTACCATTGATAATAATATCGTTTAGGTAAAATGAAGTACCTAACAATCTATCAAACTCAAGCAATGATACACCAGCCAATAATGCCGGAAACGAAAGAATACCTATCACTGCCGTAAACATAAATGCCCAAATAGTAAGCGGTAAACGCATCATCGTCATCCCTTTAGTTCGTAGATTAAGTACCGTAGCTACATAATTCAAACCGCCTAAAAGTGATGATATAATAAAGAAAGTCATCGCTAATGCCCACAAATCAAAACCAAGCATTGATCCTTTGTTTACTGCTTCGAGACGCATACCGTTTAGCGGAGGATAAGCCGTCCAACCACCTGATGCTGCTCCAGTTTGCACAAAGAAAGATGAAAACATGACTAAAGAAGCTAAAAAGAAGAACCAATATGATAGCATGTTCATGAAACCAGAAGCCATATCTCTAGCACCAATTTGGTACGGGATAAGCAAATTGGCAAACGTACCAGATAAACCACCTGTCAATACAAAGAACACCAAAACGGTACCATGCATAGTAATCATAGAGTAATAAAACTCACTGCTAATTTTTCCACCTTCAGCCCACTTCCCTAAAAAAGTTTCTAAGAATGGGAAAGTTTCATTTGGCCAGCCTAATTGCAGACGAAATAAAACAGAAAGTAGTCCTCCTACTATTCCCCAAAACATACCAGTTATCAAAAACTGTTTAGCTATCATTTTATGGTCTAAAGAAAAAACATAGGTTGAAAGCCACGTTGTTTCATGGTGTCCACCATGATGAGCATCATGCCCATGTCCATTTCCTTCAGTATGTATATCGTTTGATACTACAGTTGACATATTATTCTCTATTTATTTTATTAATAAAATTTATTTTTTAGTAACTCGTACGTCTATTCTTCTGTTCATAGCCCTACCTTCCTCAGTTGCATTGTCGGCTACAGGATGCTCTTGTCCATATCCCTCTGCCTTCAATCTCGATTCGGCTATACCACGTTTTACAAGTTCTGACAAAACAGACTTTGCACGCTCATCTGACAATGCTAAATTTTTTGAAGCATCACCAGTATTGTCTGTATAGCCACCTATCTTCAACTCTACATTAGGGTATGATTTTAAAATTTCGGCCATGTTTGATAGTTGTTCTTGCGATTCAGGCTTTAGTGTGGATTTTCCTGTTTCGAAAAGAAGTCTATCAAACGAAAACCATGTTTCTTTATCTACCATTTTGGTATTGTCATCAATAAATGAAATCAATTTAGACTCTATTCCTGAAGATAGAGCACCTACAAGAGCAGCTCCACTTTTAAGCGTTTTTTCAAAAAGAGTTGGTGTTTTTTCAGATGATGCAGCCGCATTAGCCTCTAACATTGCTGGTTTTACAACAGTCTCATAGTACGCAGATTGCTTAGCCATCCAAGCTTTATATTCAGCCTCATTAGCTACTACGATTACATCCTTCTGCATACCATAGTGTGATATACCACAAAGTTCAGTACAAGCTAATTCATACTTAAACGATTTCCATCTAGCTTCTCCAGTATTTGGATTGATTTCATTCCACCATGGCAATGTTTGAAGATGGGTTTTCATCTCCTCAGTAGTGTATTTAGGTGTAAAATAAAACTGCGTTGGAATACCAGGTACACAGTCCATTTTTACTCTGAAATGAGGTAGGTAGAATGAGTGTATTACATCCAATGCACCTAATTTCACCAATACAGGCTTATCTTTGATCAACACAATTTCATTAGCAAAAAAGTCATCATGACTGTTTCTATCTTTCCAGTTGATACCTAGTTCATTAGTAGGCGATATATGCGCTTTGTCAATAATTCGCTCACCAAACTTACCATCTACCCCTGGGTAGCGAACTGTCCATTTAAACTGTTGCCCAGTCACTTCTACAACTTGCATATTTTTATCACGCGATTCAATATCAAATATTTTGAACCAAACACGCATCCCCATCACTACAAGTATAGTAAGTACAACGGCAGGTATCAATGTCCAAATCACTTCTAGCTTATTGTTGTGAGAATAAAACAATGCTTCTTTGTGTTTTGACTGATTGTATCGGTATGTAAAATAAAAGAGTGCGAAGTGTGTCAAAAAGAAAACAACAGTGATAAAGAATAAGGTTACATTAAACAACATATCGGTTTCTTCTCCATGATATGATGCAGATTTAGGGAGCATAAGCGGACCTAAATGCTGTACCTGAAAAGCCATAGACCAAAAGAACAGCACCATAAATGCTAACATAAAATAACCATTCCACTTGCTATCGCCATCGTAGGAAAAGGTTTTGCTCGAAAGCATCTTTGATGTTTCATTGGCCTTACCAATCATCACCAAAATAACGTACATAAGTACAAGTACTGCAAAAACTAACAATGTTGTCATATAGATATATTTACTTTTTCTTTAAAAATTAAGCGTACTCAACTACTAGTCTTTCAGACTCTTTCAAATACGGATCGCTTTCGTTTACTAATGGTACTTTAGCTAGTCGCTGGAAGAAAGTCAACAAAAATGCGCCTAAAAATCCAGTTAAAATCATAAATTCTACAAGACCTAGACCAGCATAAGATTTTACTTCTTCTCCATGAGCATCTCCGTGTGCACTACTAGGTACAACTTCATGTGAAGTGGCATCTGTATGTGAAACTTTTGCTTCAGTTGCGTTTTCATGAGCCTCTGCAAATAAGGTGTAATCTGCATTTGCGGCTTTGGCATGGTGACCAATAGCATGATGAGTTTCTGGAAGAGAAGGATCTAGAGCAACCATATTAAAAAAGTCAACATAGTGCCCAAAGATGATAACAACAGATGCAAATCCTATCACTTTAAAATTGCGCTTACTTCCTCTTTTCAATATTACAAACAACGGTAACACAAAGTTTAATGCCAATGAAAGAAATATGGTAAATTTAAACAAAGGCACGTTGAATCGCTTAGTCCAGTAAATGGTATCTTCGGGAATGTTGCCATACCATTGCAACATGAACTGTGAAAACCACAAATAGGTCCAGAATATAGAAAATCCAAACAAGAATTTACCTACATCATGAATGTGGTTTTCGTTTACTTGAGCTAAATATCCTTTAGATTTTAAAAATAGTAACAACAAAATAACGAATGCAAATGCAGCACAACCATAGCTCGCAAAGTTGTACCATCCAAATAGAGTTGAGTACCAGTGTGGGTCTGTACTCATAATCAAATCCCAGCTTACAAAAGATTCTGTAACTGCAAAAATCACAATCCATAATGCGGAAAACAAACGAGCGCGCTTATTAACTTTTTTATCATTTAGATTTTTTGCTGAAAGAGCAGATACTACTTTATTTCCTACAAAAATCCATAGTAAAAAATAAACTACTACTCTTATAGTCCAGAAAGTAGGGTTTAAAAAAACTTGTTTTGTGCTACTCAAGCTGCTTCCATGTTCGCCAAACCAATGCCCATATAGATTATGAATGTTTAAGTATGCTCCTGCTATGATAAGCAAGGTAAATACTGCACCAATCTTAATAAAGCCAGAGAGTGACAAAAATGTACGTTTCATTAATACTATCCATCCAGCATAGCCAAGTGTATTTGCCGCCACAAAGAAAATCCCAAAAATACCTATTCCCGTAAAGAAATAGCTATTAATTAGAATATTTGACCACAAACGACTATGGTGATTTTCAGGATATAAAAAGAAAGCAGCTATCAAACCTAAAACCCCCACTCCAATCATGATATAAAGGTTCCTTTTTAGCTTATCGGTGAGCTCAAATGTTTCTGTCATGTCTTTAAATTGAGATGTTTTTAATTATTTATTTTCTGTTTTAGCTGATGCGTCTGCGATAGGCGTACTACCCGCATCGCCTTTGATACCTGCAAGACTCTTAATGTAGTGTATCACTTGCCATCTTTCGGTTACATCAAGTGAATAGCCATATCCCCCCATCATGCCTTTTCCATAACTTACTGCATAAAAGATATTTCCGTCATTGATTTCTGTCAATCGAGTTTTATAAGACGGTGGTACTGCTGTGTATGGACCATCATTACCATTTTCTAATACAATCAAGTTACCATTACCTGTGCCATCAGCTCCATGACAGTTTACACAATGTGTAGTATAAAGCTTCTTTCCATTATCTAAGTTCTCTTTTGAAAAAGCAAGGGGATCTTTAATACTAGCACCTGCTTTATCATATTCTTCTTGCCAATTTTCAGCATTGCGTGAAAAGTGATTTTTGGCAGTATATGAAAGTAAATACGCTGCATTGCTTCTGATTTTTTCATCAGCAGGAATCCAGCCTCGTGGTATAGTACCTGCCACAGGTTTACGAGCAGAGCTGCTGTCGCCATCTTCATTTACAATCACGCTTGACGAATACGCCTCGAGTGCATTTGAATAGGTCATGTCAGGCATGTAGATTTTACCTGGCTTTTTGGGGTCATTGCCTCCACAAGATGCCATCATGATAGCTAGTGAAAAGGCAAAAACGGATAAAATTATTCTATTTTTCATGTTGACTTAATCTTTAGAGTGTTTCGTTATCATCAAAAATTCGCTTCTTCACTTCTACTGCACCATTAGAATTCAATGCAGATTTAATCACTTCTATTTCTGCATCTGTTTTGCCCTCAATATCAAATACTAAAGCAAATCTATCATCTGTAGTTCGTCTGTCATAGATACGGGGCACGTGTCCAGGAAACAGTTTGTTTCGAACACAATAAACGAGCACCATACCTACTGAGGCAAAAAGAACTGTCAGCTCAAACGTTATAGGAATGAAAGATGGTAAAGGCCAATTTGGCTTTCCACCAAAGTTGATTGGATAGTTAGAGAGCATTACCCAACTCATTACAGAGAGCGCGAGAGTGGTACCCGTAGCACCAAACAAGAAACCTGCAGTATGCAATTGAGTATCTCTGTAGCCGAGTGCATGCTCTAGTCCATGTACTGGAAATGGAGTCAATGTTTCGTAGATTTCCATTCCATCGTGACGGATATGCTCTATAGCATGCAAGAAGTGTTCTTCATGATCCCAGAGTCCTAAAAGGAAGTTGTTACTTTGCTTTGTCATGGGTTTTATAGAATAAGTTATTAAAGTTTATTATCGTCTTTGTTAAGTACTCCGATGGTCATGTGTCCTACAAATCCACCATTTTGTGAGCCTTCTTTAAGTGCACGCTCACGTTTAGCTGTTTCTGAAGATGTTCGGAAAATCGATTTCACCTCTGCTATTGCGATAACAGGGAAGAAACGGCAGAAAAGCAAGAATAAAGTCATAAACATACCTATCGAACCTACGTAGATACCTATATCTACCCAAGTAGGGGTGAAATAACTCCAGCTTGATGGCAAAAAGTCATCAGCTAGTGAGGTTACAATGATTACAAAACGCTCGAACCACATACCAATGTTTACAAATATGGAAAGTACAAAAGTAACCCATAAGTTTCTTCTCATTGATTTAAACCAATATGCTTGAGGTGAAAGTACATTACAAGACATCATCATTAAGTATGCCCACCAATACTTACCAAAAATACGATTATAGAATGCAAATTGCTCATAAAGATATCCTGAATACCAAGCGATAAACAACTCCGTAATATAGGCTATACCAACGATTGACCCTGTTAACACGATAATTTTATTCATCGATTCTATGTGGTTCACGGTGATATAATCTTCCAATTTAAATACTTTACGTACAATCAACATCAACGTTTCCACCATCGCAAAACCTGAGAATATAGCCCCTGCTACAAAGTAAGGAGGAAAGATCGTTGTATGCCATCCAGGTATAACTGAGGTTGCAAAGTCAAAAGATACGATAGTGTGTACAGAAAGTACGAGTGGTGTTGATAAACCTGCAAGCACTAATGATAATGATTCAAAACGTTGCCATTGCTTAGCAGTACCTGTCCATCCAAATGATAATATATTGTAAATCGCACGTCTAGTTTTACCTTTCGCTCTATCTCTTATAGTAGCAAAGTCAGGCATTAAACCAGAATACCAAAACAATAACGATACTGTAAAATAAGTAGAGATAGCAAATACGTCCCAAAGAAGTGGTGAGTTAAAGTTTACCCAAAGTGGGCCTCTTGTATTTGGATATGGGAAAATGAAAAATGCCATCCATACGCGACCCATGTGGAAAACTGGAAACATACCTGCACAAATAACCGCAAAAATCGTCATCGCCTCTGCTGCACGGTTGATACCGGTACGGAATCGCTGTCTGAATAGCAACAAGATAGCTGAGATTAGTGTACCTGCGTGTCCGATACCAATCCACCACACGAAGTTGGTGATATCCCAAGCCCAATCAACTGTTTTGTTTAATCCCCATGTACCTATACCATGATACACCGTCCAGCTAAGGCTAAATACAAAAAGTCCAGCCAATGCCCCAAATATGGTGAGTAACAACCACCAACCTTTATAAGTTCGTTCGGTTGGGCCTACTATGTCATCAGTGATTTTGGTATAGTTCTTATCACCATTTATGAGTGGCTCTCTAAAATCTGATTCGTATGCGTGCATCTTTGTTTGATTTATTCTTTTACTTAAATGAATCTTAGTTCGTGATTATGCTTTTTTATCTTCTACTCTGTTTCTTACCTTAGTCAAGTAATATACATTTGGCATAGTGTGTATCTCTTCTATCACCCCAAATGCTCTTTCATCGTTCATAGCGGTATAAACCTTGCTTGACTTATCATTTCTATCGCCAAATTGAATAGCATCAGTAGCACAAGCTGTAGCACAAGCTGTAGTAGCATTTCCATCTTGCAATAGTCTGTTTTCCTTTTTAGCTGTAAGCTTAGCGTCTTGTAGTTTCTGTACACAGAAAGAGCATTTCTCTATTACCCCTCTCGAACGCACTGTTACATCTGGGTTAAGTACCATTCTTGATAAAGGAGATGTCAACTCTCGAGTAACATCAGACAAATAAGTACCATTATCATTATTCCAAATCTGACCAGAAATCTTCGTATCGAAACTATCTGCTCCTTGATAATCAAACCAGTTGAATCTACGGACTTTGTAAGGACAGTTGTTTGCGCAATATCGAGTACCAATACATCTATTGTATGCCATTTGGTTCAACCCTTCAGATGAGTGGTTAGTTGCTGCTACTGGACAAACGTTTTCGCATGGTGCATTATCACAATGCTGACACATCAAGGGTTGATATACCACATCAATCGCATCTGGAGCTAAGGTATCTGTACCCGCCTCTATCATTTCGTTGTAAGTGAAATAACGATCGATACGTAACCAATGCATTTCACGTGAACGAATTACTTGGTCTTTACCTACTACGGGTACGTTGTTTTCTATATTACAAGCTGTTACACAAGCACCACAACCAATACATGAGTTTAGGTCGATAGCCATAGTCCAATGGTGACCTTGCTTCTCGTGTTCGTAATAAAGAGTGGTAAGTTTCTCCTGAATTTCTGCTCTATCTGTATTTCCTGCAAAAGGATTTTCTTTGTACTCAGGAAGTGTAGTTTCCTTAACAATCAAACGTTTTTTCACGCCACCTAAACCTTTC
This sequence comes from uncultured Bacteroidota bacterium, assembly GCA_937894725.1. Lineage (GTDB taxonomy): Bacteria > Bacteroidota > Bacteroidia > Chitinophagales > LD1 > CALAYL01. The sequence goes on along the minus strand of CALAYL010000039.1, from coordinate 4,833 downwards.
AATGTGATATTGTGGTGCGTCTGTGTGATGGCTAATTTTTGTGTTTTAGTTGTTTTTTCAACTGTGGCGTTTGTCAAGTAATTAAAGTTAGCTCCATTTAATGATAAAAGTGGGTAAGCATTCGCACCAACCATTAGTTCTTCATGATTTGCTACTTTCTTTCCATATCCCAAAGCTATTCCAAATGCTCCATCGGCTTGACCAGGTACAGCTACTGCAGGTAGTTCTATTGATTTTCCGTTTGCTGTTACTTTTACGATAGTGTAATCCTTTAACTCTAAATCGTTCAATATGCCATTTTTCTTAGCCCAAGACACAGGTACCGTGAGTACATTGTCCCAACATACCTTTGTGACGGCATCTGGCAATTCCTGTAGGAAAGGATTATCAGCCCATGCTCCGTTTCCTACTGCGTAAGACTCATGCAATTTCACTTGCACTTCGCCACCTTTAGCATAAGTAGAAGTCACTGCACTAGCAGCCGATTCTACTCCACCTTTATAACTAGCCTCTGAAGCTGATGAAGCTAATACTACCTCTCCATCATGTACTGCTATGTCCCAAAATCCTTCAAAGCCAGTTGTCTTAGATTGATTTGGATAAGCAAACTTCTCTGCTGTAGCCTTTAGAAAGGTATAATAATCTTCGCTCTGTCCTGCCCATTTCAATAATGTTGATTGTGCTTGACGAGTATCAAATAGTTTAGAAATAGTAGGTTGACAGATGTTATAAAGACCCACTTTTGGTGAGAAATCATTCCATGACTCGAGCCAATGTGAATCTGGACATACATAGCCACAAGCTACAGAAGTTTCATCCGCTTTAGTGCTAAATGAAATAGAAATTTCTGCTTTTTTAATCGCTTCGGCTAATTTATCTGCTTGTGGGAAAGTATGTAAAGGATTTGTTTCATAAAAAATAACCCCTTTATAAGTTCCATTATTTAATCCTTCGATTAAAGTAGCTACAGATTTATCACTTCCTTGTTTTGTTTTAAAGGCATTGGTGAAAGAAATAGTAGTACCATAATTACCTAGAGCTTGATTGATAGCATTTACTACCAATTGTACATTTACATCGTTAGATCCACTTACTACCAAAGATTTTCCAGCGTTAGCTTTTAGCTCTGTGGCAACTTTAGCTAGCTTGGGGTTTGATGCACTACCACCATTGATGGCACTTAACAATTCCACAGCTGCGGTATTTTCTTCAAAAGGTTTTACTGCAACTCTTGTATCTGCATTTGCACCCGTCATCGATAGATTAGACTCTATCTGAATGTGACGTGACATTGTTGCATTATCTTTAGCTACTTTTCTATTTTTTGCCCATGCCCCTGAAAACTCTTCTGGAGACAACCACGTACCTAAAAAGTCGCAACCAATTCCCACGATTACAGATGCTTTGTCAAAATTGTATGCAGGTATAGCACGTACACCAAATGATTGCTCGTTTGCATCTAATAGACCGCTGTATGAAATAGCATCATATACTAAATGATCTGCATTGAATGTAGTTTTAAAAGCATCAATAGCAGCTAGGGTACTCGGTGATGGAAGAGTAGCCGAAAGAATAGCAATTTTACCTCCTGTAGTTTTGATTGCATTTAGTCTTGCTCCTATTTCAGCATCTGCCTTTGACCAAGTCAACTTTTCTTTTCCTTTTATTGGCCCTACATATCTACCCCCATCGTACAAACTCAATACTGAGGCTTGAGTACGAGCAGATGTTCCACGTCCAGAAAGGGTAGAAAGGTTATTTGCATCCACTTTAATAGGTCGTCCTTCGCGTGTTTTGACAAGCACAGTAGCTAAATCGCCACCTTGAAACATAGTAGATGCGTAGTAATTAGCTACACCTGGAGTCACCTCCTCTGGTTTCAATGCGTAAGGAATTGACTTTCTTACTGGCATTTCGCAGGCTGTAGCTATAGCAGCTGCAGTCACACTAAATCCTAGCATTTTTAGAAAGTCTCTACGATTCGTTTTGGCAGTAGTAGAAATCGGTTCTGTAATAGAAGCCAGCGCTGGTACTTCGTCTGCAAACTCTTTTTCAAGCTGCGATACAAAAGCTGCTGACTGCTCCAACTCTTCTATTCCTTTCCAGTATGTTTTTTCCATATTATAGGTTAAAATTCTTTGTCGTTATCTAAAATTGCGCAATTATATTAATAGTGACACTTAGCACACTCGGTACCTCCAATTTTCTCCACAGTCACTTTGTTGGTAGGATCTTTCTTCAACTCTTCGTGAAGCTTCTCATACGTACTGTAATAATTGTTTGATGCGAATTGTACTTCTGTTTGTCTATGACAGTTTATACACCATCCCATAGAAAGCGGTGCAAATTGATATACTTCTTTCATTTCTTGTATAGGACCATGACATGTTTGGCAATCTACCTTTCCAGCTACTACGTGTTGAGCGTGATTAAAGTAAACATGATCAGGCAAATTGTGAATACGTACCCACTGCACTGGCTTAGCTGGGCGTACATATTTTTGAGTAGCTACATCCCAACCCACTGCATCATAGATTTTAGCAATCTCTTCAGTTCCATATACAGGGCCTTTTTGCACGTTTTTATGACAGTTCATACATGTATTAAGTGAGGGGATACCTGCGGTTTTGCCTTTTGCGGCAGAAGTGTGACAGTATTGACAATCAATTTTATGTGTCCCAGCATGCAGTTCATGAGAATATCGAATAGGTTGTGCAGGTTGATATCCTTGTTGACGTCCTAATTTTATAGCTCCATCAGCCAAATAAAAGCCAACAAATACCAATGCTAATAGAAGTGCAAATACTTTGAACTTTCTAGTTTTCCAAAAAGGAGTGCTTTCGATAACTTCCCCCTTAGATGCCGCTACTGCTTTGTCAAGCTTGCTCGTTACAGTCACTAATATAACAGCCAACACGAGTAATAATGCAGCAAACAAATATAGGAACGTATTGCTTTCATCCTTTGCTTCTACAACTACAGGAGCTGCAGTAGTGGCAGTAGCTGGAGCTACGCCTAAATCTGAATTATCAACATAGAGTAGTATTTTGTCTATCTCTTCATCTTTCAATGAGTTGAAAAGGTTCATTGAAGCAGGACTCCAATTGCCCATTTCTACTGCATAAGGATATTTTGCATCTACAGCTACATTCCAGTTTTTGATCCATGAGTGCAACCACTCTTTTCCAGTTTTACCTTGATAGTCGCCTGCAGCTTCCCAACGAGCTGTAACGCCCTTGAGCGCAGGTCCAGTACCATTCTGCAATGGATTGTGACAGCTTGCACAATTCGACTTGAATAGTGCCTTACCTTCCTTTACCGCGGCCTCATCCACAGCGAAAGTTTGGGTGCTAAAAAGAAGTAAAAACGCAAGCAATGCGTTTGTTAGTGAGGTTTTTGAAGCGTTTAGCTTAGTGTGTATATCTACCATCTTTAGATAAATTGTCATAAAATTGTCAAAAGACGTGGCAAATATAAGCTCGAAATATTTAAAAAAGCAAGTATTTCAACACAAATATTTTATCTGCATTTGAGGTTTTCTGATTTAGTTAAAACTCAACTATATCAAGCATCTAAACAACTAATAAGACGCAATCTAAATAAAATACTTATCCACAAGCAACTGTACAAAACCACTTTTAACAATTATAGAGGGTAAAAGGCAAAGGCAGATTAGCTCCTTTTCTTATTGAAAAATTTTAATATAGCATCCTAAAAATCGACTCAAACAACTAAAATTCAATACATTCGCTCCATGAATAAGACTACCCGACTAAAATCTGCGATAATTCTAGACATCGTTATCATTATACTTATACTCATAAACATTAATCTTATAATTTTCGATGCACTTTTTGCCATAACACTTCTAAAATCAACCTTCCAAACCTACTTGCCTAGCTTTTTTGATTGGTATGATTCCCAAATTCATCAAAACTTCTTATTAATTGATTTAGGCTTTGTAGCCCTCTTTTTGCTCGAATTTTTCTTTAGATGGATGGTAGCCATTATCGAAAAAAGTTTTGACCGATGGTACTTTTTCCCATTTTTCTACTGGTATGACTTATTAGGTTGTGTGCCGATTGCTGGCTTTAGATGGCTGCGACTTCTGAGAGTGTTCTCTCTACTTATCCGTCTTCACAAATTAGGTTTAATCAACTGGCGAAAAACGGTACTCCATAGATACTTTAAGAGATATTCGAATATACTAGTAGAAGAAGTGTCTGATAGAGTCATCATTAAAAGTCTTGAGGGAGTAAAGGCCGAAGTGTCTAGGGGCAATCCGGTGACAGACCAAATTATACGAGAAGTAATCAAACCGCAAAGTACAGAGCTAGTAAAATGGCTTTCACATAGAATACAGCAAATCACTGCTAATGTATATGCCAATCGAAAGGTGGAAATAAAACAGTACGTAGATAGCCGACTCAACGAGGCTGTAAAAAAGAATAAAGAGGTAAAACTCATCAGCAAGATACCCCTATTAGGAGACCAAGTGAGCGGCATGCTCGAACATGCTATCCGAGATATTGTATTTAATGTAGTGGATGGTTTATTTACCGATTTGCAAGAAAATAATCAACCGCTCACAGAAGAACTCACCAATATATCGAATGAGCTTTTTACCCTTATCGAAAATGATGAAGAGCTAGATGGTATCATCGAAAAACTTATCAATCAAAGCATTGACATCGTGATACAACAGGTGGCGATAAAGGAGTGGAAAGAGAAATAACCCACTTTTGTTAAAAAACAAAATCTCCCAAATTTAACAATTAAATTGTTCACTATTAGCAATTTATTTCGCAACTTTGGGTTTATGAGACACCTAAT
>CALAYL010000038.1 GCA_937894725.1 uncultured Bacteroidota bacterium | reverse complement strand
CCCCACTAGCGCACGCATGTTGCGCGTGATAAACAGATAAAATTCAACTTACGAATTGTACAAAAAAGAATAACTTTCATTTTTGAAAACAATTATATCAGAAAAGTATAAGTTTGATTTGAAAGGTGGTGTAAACACCCCAAAAAAATACACGCATTGCTAATTTCCAACAATTTCCCCTCCTCTTGTCGAAAAGTCTTGAAGTAGCATCTTCAAAAGATTCTTATTTTCGCCCATCTAAAAAATCGAAATGAAAGAATTGCTCGCTCAGCGAATTATAGACATGCAGGAATCTGCAACTCTCAAAATGGCGAAACTATCGCGCGAGCTTAGAGCGCAAGGGCACGATGTGATAGATTTAAGTATAGGAGAGCCTGATTTTGATACACCGCAGCACATCAAAGATGCTGCTAAGAAAGCCATAGATGACGGCTATACTCATTATACCCCAGTACCAGGTTATCCCGAATTGCGCAAAGCCATTGCTGCCAAGCTCAAACGCGACAATGGGTTGGACTATAATTTTGACCAAATTGTAGTTTCTACTGGAGCTAAACAATCTATAGCGAATGTGGTATTGAGTTTGATTCAAAAGGGAGATGAAGTATTGTTGCCTGCACCATATTGGGTGAGCTATGCTGCTATAGCCGAGCTTGCCGAAGGCAGATGTGTAGAAGTGCCTTCGACTATTGCGACTAATTTTAAGGTAACTCCTGCTCAACTTGAGTCACATATTACCCCTCATACAAAACTTATTATTTTCTCATCTCCATGTAATCCTACAGGGGCAGTATATAGCCATGCAGAATTAGCTGATATTGCGGCTTTAGTGGCAAAATATCCGAATATTTATGTACTAGCTGATGAGATTTATGAATATATCAACTACACTGGAGAGGCGCATACTAGTTTAGCCTCTTTCAGCCAAATCAAAGACCAGGTAATCACCGTAAATGGGTTTTCGAAAGGCTATGCAATGACAGGGTGGCGATTGGGCTACATAGCAGCGCCAAAATGGATAGCCGATGCATGCGACAAAATGCAAGGTCAGATTACCAGTGGTACATGCTCTATAGCCCAGAAGGCAGGAGAAGTGGCGGTTTCATCCGACATGACACCTACTTTTGATATGGTGAAAGCATTTAGAAAGCGAAGAGATTTGGTCTATGATTTATTGAAATCTATCCCAAATTTAGGTGTCAATTTGCCTGAAGGGGCTTTTTATTTTTTCATTGACGTAAGTGCGTATTTTGGTAAAAAATATAACGATGAGGCTATACAATCTCCCGAAGATATGAGTAGCTATTTACTTAAAGAAGCTAAGATAGGCTTAGTAAATGGCGAAGCATTTGGTGATAAAAACTGCATTCGACTTTCGTATGCTGCTTCTGAAGAAAAGCTAATAGAGGTTTGTAAAAGATTTAGTCAAGCACTTAAAAAATTAAACTAGCGATGCCGCAATCTTTTGATTTTTCAAATGAAAATATCTTGGTGATAGGCGATATAATGCTTGATCACTACCTCTATGGTCAGATTAATCGAATATCGACCGAAGCGCCTGTGCCGATTGTTGACATTGAAGAAGAGGAGTATCGCCTTGGCGGTGCTGCCAATGTAGTGCTCAACCTTTTGGGGTTGGGTGCTAAGGCTACACTCGTAAGTGTGATAGGGGAAGATGAGCATGGGAAAAAAATGCTTTCTACGCTAAAAGAAAATAACATTTCGATTAAGTCTATTTTCAAACTACCGAATAGAATCACAGCTGTGAAAACACGAATATTCGATGATGACCGCCAGGTAGTACGCTACGATAGAGAGACAGACGATGATGTGACCAAAGAGCAGGAAGCGGTGATACTAGCCGATATTGATAAACTCATTCGTAGTGGAGAGTTTAAAGCCGTGATTTTACAAGATTACAACAAAGGGTTATTGACCAAAAAAATAATCAAGCAAGTACTACTTATCACTACCAAATTGGGCATACCTGTGGTAGTAGATCCTAAGGAGTATAACTTTTTTGAGTATCAGCAAATTGACTTGTTTAAACCAAATTTGAAAGAATTGTCGGATGCCTTGTCAATGAAAATAGACCCTAAAAACATTAATAGTCTCCGCAAAGCAGCCGAAGAATTGAAGCGTAGAAACCGCTTTGATAATTTGGTCTTGACGCTTGGGGCTTTAGGCGTTTTTGTGTATGAGAAAAATGGCGACTCTTATATAGTGCCATCTAAGGCTATAAAAACAGCCGATGTATCTGGTGCTGGAGATACAGTAGTGAGTGTGGCTACGCTTGGATTTGTGCAGCAATGGTCGCTATTGTCGATTTCTAAACTTGCAAATCTAGCAGCAGCTAAGGTTTGTAAAAAAGTAGGTGTATGTCCAATCTTGGCAAAAGATTTAAAATAGTATTTCTTTTTGTTTTTCTACTCTTTGGCTCAAAACTTTATGCCGTTAGCGAGTCTGACCAGACAGTTAAAAGCTTTTTGTTGTACTCCTCATGTAGTTTTTCTGACAGCAAAGTTGTTTTCCTTTCAGACAAGAGTACTATTGCGCTCGATCAGGCATTTACACTTCAGCAAAATAGAGAGTTGTATGTAAAGTTTTTTGCCCAAAATGATTTGGACTTTGTGCAAACCAAAATAATCAGCGATATACAGAAAGATGGTGTATTAGCCGATTTTAAGATTGAATTGCTCACACTAGATGTCAATAATAATGTGAGTAATAAAGATATATCGAATAAATTGAAGAAAGGTGAGCATCATACCATTCCCAAAGATGCGGTGATTTGTATCAGTTATAATTTCAACTACGCGTACAATAATAGGATGCCGGTGTGGAGGGTACAACAGTTGTTTCCCTGCGAGTTGAATGTTTTTGCGATGACCTATCCTGAACTCATGGACTTGAGTATTAGTTTGCCTAAAAATCTAATTCCTGATATTAATACTAATCGAAAATTCAAATCGAATTTTACGGTTGATTATTCCCCGCAGAGTGTCAATTTTATCGAACGAAAAATTCAGTTTTCTCAGCTACCCAGCTTTGAGATTGAGCCATTTTCAACGCATTATCTTGATGTGATTCCTTCAATATGCATAAAGCTCATATCGCTAAAACGTAGCGTAAAGCAAAAAACACCTGAGATTATTAGAGCAGACAATGGTCAGGATGTATTTATGGAATTGTCTGGCCGGTCTGACTATATGCTAAAGTTTAAGGAGAAATTTGAGTTGCCTAAGGAATACCACAATAAAATACTATCTATAAATGATCCAGAAATAAAAGCAGCAAGGATTTTTGATTTAGTGCGAAGACATTTTTATGCAAAGATGCGTGACACGCTTTTTATGGATAAATCTATCCAATCATTTCAATCACTGTGGTCGCAACGGGTAGCTACACCTACAGAGATCAATTTTATGCTTATAAAAATCTTACAAATATATGGGTTTGATGCAGTGCCCATGCTGGTCGCTACAAACGAAATACCTCAACCTGACATAAGTTATCCAACTATCAGTAGTTTTAATCGAACTATAACTTGTCTTTATATTGGAGATAAGGTGGTGCCTTTAGATGGAAGTTTGCGATATGGCGATTTTCCGATGGTGTCAAAAAACGTATTGCAGCGATGGGGATTTTCGATGACTATGGAACGCGAAAGATGGGTATATCTTGAAGACAACAAATCAAGAGATTATAACAATACCCTGATGATAGGATCTATCACAGATAAAGAAGATTTGCATTTTTTTGTGTATGTGAATAGTTATGAATACGCAAAGTCTGATCGAGTGAAAGTGTTAGCTGAAGACAGTTTGAAAGGGTTTGAGAAGAAATATTTTACGACTCCCTTTGCAAAGCCATTTCGTTTTATTGTAGCAAATCAAAATTATGACACCCTGCCTCTAGCACAAGAGTTTGAGATCAAAATAGCCCTTGATGAAGAGATGAGCTTATATAAATTCAATTTGCCTTATACCGGTATTCCCGAGGCGTTATTATCCATTCGACCAATGCGTACATCTCCGCTTTATTTTGTAGTAAAGCAGAAATATGATTTCTTAACCAAAATAGGCCTTCCAAATAACTTTGACACCTATGTTTTGCCTTCCGCTATTAGTTTAGTGTTTTTTAATGGAGAGGTTACATTTAAGCGGGAAATACATAAGTTGGATAATTCTGTATCTATTAAATATCAGTTTGAAATAAACAAACTGAAGTTTAGCGAAGACGAGGTGCCAGAATTTTTGAAAGCCATGCAAAAAATCAAGTCGCTTTTGAATCAAGAAATTGTATTTAAAAAGCGGTATTAATAGCCGTATTTCTCTTTCCAACGTGTTTTAAGAAAACTACTGATCTCATTTTCTCTGGGATTATGAGCTGGTTCAAACACTTTTGTATTTTTTATTTCTTCGGGCAAAAACTCCATGTTCACAAAATGATTTTCATGATTGTGTGCATATTGGTATCCTTTGCCGTAGTTCAGTTCTTTCATTAATTTAGTGGGTGCATTTCGAATGGCCATGGGGATAGGCAGGTCGCTGTATTCTTTTGCAAGTTTTTGTGCTTTTCTGATAGCCAAATAGGTACTATTACTCTTGACAGAAGTAGCTAGGTATATCACGGTTTGAGCCAAAATTAGATCACACTCTGGATAACCTATTTTAGCTACGGCATCAAAACAGGTATTAGCCATCAGCAGTGCATTAGGGTTTGCTAGTCCTATATCTTCAGATGCTAAAATAAGCAGTCGTCTAGCGATAAAGGTGGGGTCTTCGCCACCCGACATCATTTTAGCAAGATAAAAAAGTGCAGCATTGGGGTCGCTACCTCGTATTGATTTGATAAATGCAGAGGTAAGGTCATAATGGTTTTCGCCCATCTTATCATGATAGGCAATTTTTCTTTGTACGATTTGCTCTACTTTTTCGTTCGTTATTTTTCGAGGTTGCCCTAGTGAGTTTATTACCATTTCGAGCATATTGAGAAGCTTTCGGGCATCTCCTCCAGCATAGTGTAGTAGCGCATCTGTGTCCACTATTTCTATTCCCAAGTCCCTCAGGTTTTCATCTTGATTAAGGGCATTGTGGATTATTTTCTCTAGTGCATCTTTGGAGAGTTCTTCCAGCACAAATACTTGAGACCTTGAAAGTAAGGCGTTGTTTAACTCAAAGGAAGGGTTTTCGGTAGTAGCCCCTATAAGTCTTATCACTCCAGATTCTACGGCCCCTAAGAGGGCATCTTGTTGTGTTTTATTAAATCGGTGTATCTCATCAATAAAGAGGATTGCGCCTTCTAGGTTTCCTGCCTGTTCTATGATAGCCCTAAGGTCTTTGACACCCGCTTCGATCGCGCTTAGTTGAAAAAAAGTGAGGGATGTTTTTTCTGCGATAAACCTTGCCAATGAAGTTTTGCCAGTACCTGGAGGCCCCCATAAAATCATCGATGGAATGAGGTCATTGTCTATTAGCTTTCTAAAACTACTTTCAGGCGACAAAAGTTTCTCTTGTCCCACAAAATCTTCCCAGCTGTTTGGTCGAAGTCGTTCTGCTAAAGGTTTAATCATAAGATAATGATACAAAAAAAAGTCGCTCATTGCTGAGCGACTTTTCTAAATAAACTAAAAAAATAATTATTTGTTGATGATAAACGGTTTCACTGCATAGCCTAGTTTATCGTTTCCGATTTTCAATTGGTATGCACCGCTTTCGAGATTTGTAAAGTTCAATGATTTGTTAGCAGCATTAGCAGCTAACTTCTCTGTAGTTGAAACAACAGCACCTCTGATATCTAATACAGATATATTCAGTACTTCGTTTACTGGGCTACCAATAGTGAGGTTCAAATTACCATTTCCTGAAGTAGGGAATACCGCAATAGAGCTAGCTATTTCAGCTTCTTTTATGCTCAAGAACATTTCTATCGTTTTGCAAATACTGTCTTGTCCAAAACTGTTTGATACAGTCAAACAGATAGTTTTGTTTCCAGCAGAAGCATATGTTTTAGCTGGCGGATTTTGGAGTGTACTACCTGTACCATCGCCAAATGACCAAAGTCTGTAAGTAGGAAAATACAAACTTGTATCTCTAAATACATATTTGTTTCCAGCAAATTTAGTTGAACTAAATAAAGCTACTGGTTTTGCTGCTACTAGTACTACTCTTACCGCAGTATCAATGTTTCCTGCCATATCTTGCGCGGTATAAGTAACCGTATAGTATCCTGGAACAGCAGTTTGTACTGTCGAGCTATTTACTACAGTCACTACGCCATCTACACAATCAAAAGCACTAGCACCTGGATCAGTAAATACGCTATCTTTTGCTACGATTACAGTATCAGCACCATTTAGGGTGATAACTGGTGCATCCACATCTATCGGAGTTGTAAATTCATTGAAAGCAAAGTCGATATTTTGGCAATAGTAGAATCTAGCCGGATTGTTACCGTTCTTGCCTGTTCCTGGGTTATTATAATCAGGTTCAGTTAGTACTACAGGCACATTATATGAAGCTGCTTTTGTAAATACATTTTGCGAAACCACAGGGAAAAGTGAACCAAACAAAGTACCTGGTTGGCTATTCGGGGTTTCTCCTCCAAATAGTGGGTCACCTTCAGTAAAGTTTTTTACAGCAGTAGTTTTGTTATTAGCTACATCTATACCTATTCCAAACAAGTTTGGAGATACGTTTGCATCGCCAGATTGCTGACTAGCTATAGACTCATCAGTATCGTTCCAAAACATAAATATTTTGCTACCATCTGCGTTTCTAGCAGATTGCACACGGTTATTGTCTGAGTATGCAGGATCTCCACCAAATGCTTGGGTGTATTCTGCACTTACCGAAAATACTTCAGCAATAAAGTTTGCCTTCCAATCGCCACAAAGTCCACCTAATTTGTAGGTAATATCATACATTGCTAATCCAGCATTAGGGAAATAGCTATAAGTTTGCTCATCTGTACGACCTATACCTACTACTACAGCTATGTGTGGGTTTCCAGCACTATCTACAGAGATGTCTAGTCCACCTATTACTGTTTTAGCAGTTTGGTATGGACTTCCTGTTTGGCTATTGATAATTTCTGGAGATTCAAACATACCTGGCAATGAATCTAATTTCACTTCGAGAGGACCAGTCCAAGTAGCTCCAAAGTCAACAGATTTGAAAAGTACAGGTCTAAATACATATTCGCCATTTAGAGAAATGTCAGCATCTACAGCTACCCACCCATACTTGCCAGTAGGATCAAAGGCAGCTACAGGAGAACCTATGGCTGAAAATTGTTGTGAACCAGATACCACATCTTCGATTGCGAATTGCTTATCATCGAGTGTCCAATCTACATTGCGAGTAGCCGCATTCCACTGTCCTTTTTGAATCAAAAGACCTAGTGTTTTTGAAAGTGCGGTACTAGAGAAACTAGTATTGCTAGACGTGTTGACATTAATAAAAAAGCCAGGTACGCCTTGTGATAGCCCACCTGCTACGGCCACTCTACCACCATTTACTACTTCATTGCTATCTGTAAAAGTAGCTGGGTCGCCTGAAAGTTGAGCAACACCTCTGTATTCGCCCTCCCATGATCCATTTGCCCCATCATGCCAAGTTCCACTATATACCATATAGGCACTATCAGCATTTAGTTGGCCAGGTTTTCTATATATTACTGCTTGTGGAAAACGACCGTTAATATTTACGTTATCTGCTTTTGGGTTTACAGGACCTATATTCGCATTCCAATTTACACCGCCATCTTTTGACACGTCAAAACGGTATTGTGCTACGTTTGATCCTGGCTGATTGCAACATGCTGCTGTTTCATCATTTCTATGTATAAACACTACGCTATTGATGGAGTCTTCTACAAACAATTGATTACAGTTTGAATTTAGTACAGAGAGCAAGTTTCCTGCACTACTTAGTGGAAATTTTACTAATGCACGAGAAGCTCTAGAAGCAACCGATTGATTAGATTTGGTAGGAAATACAGCCGCCTTTTTGATGGTTGCATTGGTAACAGAAGTTTGCAATTTCGGCTTGCTATTCTCGCCAGCAAATGCTGCCACAGCAAAAACTGCCAATGCCGATGCAAGTAGTTGTTTTCTCATAGTTAGATTATTGTTATTGTTTTGTTTTGAAAAATGCAAATAAAAATAGCAAGAAAAATTGAGAATTTCTAAAAAAAACTATTTCTAAACTAGTTTTTGTTGCTTTTTTACAATTGAATGATATTTTTGACGCCTTCATATTCAAAAGGATCGTTAGATGATAGGAGCATCGTCTTTTCTCCTACCTTCGTGTTTAGCCACTGTTGATACTTCTCTTTCCACTGCTTATCTAGAAATGAGCAAGGTTCATCAAGCAAAAGTATTTTTGCATCTGTACAAAAAGTGAGATAGAGTCTAAATCGTTGCTGCATTCCAGAGGATAGTTCGTTGTAGCGTTTAGTAGCATCTATATCTATTTCTGAAAAAAAAGCATCTTTGGTATCTACTACTTTTTTGAAAGTAGTGTAAAACCCAAACCATTCATCAAGTGTGAGGTATGGGTTGATGCTGATGTATGGAGCGTGAAATACAATATGGGGAGTCACTTCGAGTGCGTCTATTTTTTTATCATTTTCAAAAAAACGCACCTCTCCTTTATCTGGGCTTAAAAAACCTGAAGCGATTTTCAACAAAGTTGATTTTCCTTTTCCATTTGCTCCAGTAATGGCATAGCGGGTGTTTGACTCGAAGTCTTGGCTATAATCTTTTAGGATAAATTGTTTGTTATACTTTTTTGAAATATGGGACAGGCTAATCTTCATATTTACTGCTGAAACCTTTCATGATACCTCTTACTGATTCTCTTATAAATGTTACGATTTCATCTTTTTCGGGCGATGAGGGGATTTCTCTTTCTATGATTTTGAGAGCATTGGAGGTGTTAAGCCCTTTCAAATATAAAATCCGATAAATTTCTAAAATGCCATTGATTTGCTCATTGGTAAAATTTCTTCGTCTCAATCCAATGGAGTTTACCCCTGCATAAGCTGATGGATGACGTGCTGCCCTAGCATAAGGAGGAATATCTTTATTCACCAAACTACCACCCGACAGAAAAGCGTGTTTACCAATTTTGGTAAATTGTTGAATATTTGAGGCCCCACCGATGATGGCGTAATCTTGTATTTCAATGTGTCCCGCTAGATTTACATTATTAGCTAAGATGCAGTTGTTGCCTATCACACAATCATGCGCTACGTGTACATAGGCCATGAGCATAGTGCCGTTTCCTACCACTGTTTTCATAGATTGTGCTGTGCCTTTATTTACGGTCACATACTCTCTTATAATCACGTTATCACCTATTTCTACGGTAGAGTTTTCTCCTTTGTATTTCAGATCTTGCGGTATAGCTGAGATTACTGCCCCTGGAAATATCTTACAATTTTTACCGATTTTGGCACCTTCCATGATAGTGACATGCGGCCCTATCCATGTGCCAGCACCTATCTCTACATTTTTGCTAATAGATACAAAGGGTTCGATAACGACCGATTCATCAAGTTTAGCGGAGGGGTCAATAAAGGCAAAAGGTTGATTCATTTTGTGTGTTTGTGCTGTTATTTTTTTCGGTGTACAATCTGAGCCATGAGCTCTGCTTCGGCTACTATTTTGTTGCCTACAAATGCGGTGCCTTTCATTTCTACAAGTCCTCTACGTACTGGACCTAGTAGCTCTAGTTTAAAAATCAGTGTATCGCCAGGTATTACTTTTTGTTTGAATTTTGCTTTATCTATTTTCAAGAAATAAGTATCGTAGTTTTCGGGGTCTTCGACTGTCGAAAGTATCAACATTCCTCCTGTTTGTGCCATAGCCTCTATAATCAAAACTCCTGGCATCACTGGGTTTCCTGGAAAATGTCCTTCAAAAAATCCTTCGTTTGCTGTTACGTTTTTTACGCCTACTACTTCCTTGTCGCATACACTTATGATTTTATCAATCAATAAAAAAGGATAGCGGTGCGGCAGCATTGATTTTATCTGGGTCACATCAAATACTGGGGCTGCATTTACATCATATTTTGGCGCTGGTTCTTTTAGTTTTTCGGCTTTGATGTGTGCTTTTATCAATCTGGCAAATTCAATATTTGATTTATGGCCTGGTCGAGTAGCAATGATATTTGCAATGAAGGGAGTGCCCACAAGTGCCAAATCGCCAATTACATCTAGCAATTTATGTCGTGCAGGTTCATTGGGGTAGTTCAGATGCAGATTGTTTAAAATGCCTTCTTTGACTACAGTGATATCTGGTCGATTAAAAAGGACTTGAAGTTTTTTATGCAGCTCTTCCGAGATTTCTTTTTCTACTACTACGATGGCATTATTTAAGTCGCCACCTTTTATAAGGCCTACACTTAAAAGCATTTCGAGCTCATGCAAAAAACAAAATGTGCGGGCTGCAGCTATTTCCGATTTAAAATCCGAAAGTTTATTGAGCGATGCATGTTGTTGTCCGAGTATGGTTGATTTGTAGTCAATCATAGTCGTGACTCGATAGTGATCGCTTGGCAATGCTAAAATCTCGACACCACTTTTTTCGTCTGTAAAATGGATAGGCGTGCGAAGCTCGAAAACTTCTTTCTCTTCGGTCATTTCTTGGACATTATCCTCCAAATGCTGAATAAACTCTATCGAGCTACCATCTAAAATAGGTACTTCACATTTGTCTATTTCTATCAATAAATTATCAATTTGCAGTCCCCATAATGCGGCCATGAGATGTTCAAGCGTAGCTATTTTTACCCCATTTTTTTCGATGGTGGTACCCCTTTCGACTGAAGTGACTAGGTCACAATCGGCTGCTATGATAGGTTGATCGGGTAGATCTACTCGCTTAAATTTCACGCCAAAATTAGCAGGAGCGGGGTGGAATACGAGCGTGGCAATTTCGCCACTGTGTAGCCCCACACCACTGAGGGTGGAGGTATGTTTTATAGTTTGTTGAAATGCGTTCATTTTCATTTATGGCTGTTCCAAAAAGTAAGTTTTTTTTTATTCGCTTTTGAGCTTGTTTTCAAGCAAATCTATCTTTTTTATTAAATCGGGTATCTTTTTTAGCCAAGCAAGTTGTTTATAGTGTTCTCTAAAATCGGTTGCTGGTGAGCCAGAAATTGATTTTCCTTTTTCAACAGATTTAGAAATACCGCTCTGTGCATTGATTTTAGCACCATCGCCAATAGTGATATGACCCACTATACCTACCTGACCGCCTATCAGCACACCTTTACCTACTTTTGTACTACCTGATATGCCTGTTTGCGCAGCTATAGCGGAGTGTTCGCCTATTTCCACATTGTGTGCTATATGAATTAGGTTGTCGAGTTTAGCTCCATCTTTGATTGTAGTGCTTCCCATGGTCGCTTTATCTATCACCGAGTTGGCACCTATTTCTACATTGTTTCCTATGGATACTATGCCTGTTTGTGGTACTTTTTGAAAGCCTGTTTTTGTTGGTACAAAGCCAAACCCATCGCTACCTATCACAGCGCCAGCATGAATCACACAGTTTTGGCCGATTTTAGTGCCTGCATATATTTTCACCCCAGCGTGGATGGTCGTGTGGTCTCCTATTTCGCAGTTGTCACCTATATAGGTAGAAGGGAATATCTGTACTTCATTGCCCAAATGGCATTGGTCGCCTATATAACTAAAAGCGCCTATGTATATATCTTTACCTATGCTTACGTTTGTCCCAATGTGACAAGGGTTTTCGATTCCTTTTTTTGATTGAATAGTTTGATAAAAACTCAATAGCTGAGCGAATGCAGCATAGGCATCGTCCACTCTAATTACACTTTTTATATGTTTATTATTTACTTCAAAATCGTATGCAGCTATCAATATAGCGGCTTTGGTGTCAGGTACTTGGTGTGCGTATT
This sequence comes from uncultured Bacteroidota bacterium, assembly GCA_937894725.1. Classification (GTDB taxonomy): domain Bacteria; phylum Bacteroidota; class Bacteroidia; order Chitinophagales; family LD1; genus CALAYL01. Next base: position 7,425 of record CALAYL010000038.1, on the reverse strand, counting down.
TTAGATTGGCTATAAAGCAAATACTCTGCTCATCTGCTTCGTCTAGTTTTGCAATTTTAGATACCAAAGTGTCTTTTTGACCTTCTAGTTTACCATTTAGTAAGGTCGCTAATTCAAGTGCGGCAAATTCTTTCATCAAATTAGTTTATTTAGGATAACACAAAAAGTGCTTGACTACGGGGTGGGAAAGTACGGAGATATTGAGTAAATCGGCTGCTTTTGCCACATCTAAAAGCTGCTCATTTTTATCGAGTATTTTGATAGGTTTTTCGTCTGGATTATAAGCGTAGTTATTGGTAGATTGAAGTATAATGAGCGATTTAGCCTCTGCCATCGACACCCCTAATTTTTTGGAAGTTTGTGTTATTGCTTCGTTTACTTCATGTTTTGTAAAAGCTTTTTCTCTGAGTTGTATTTTAAAAAGTTTTCGTTCTAAAATGCCTGCAGATAAGCGTTTCAAGACTTTGTCTTGAGCAAACTGCCATCGCTTGAGGGCGCTCATAATGTCATTATCGTCTAGCATAGAATAATAGATAAGCGCATCGCCTTGTTCAAAGTTTTTTAATGAAACGTGCTTCGATAAAAAATATTGTAATGGAGGTGAGCAGTCGAGATGTTTCCCTTGGTCGATGAGCGTTTTGGCTCTTTCTACAGCTTTGATAAGCATCTGCTCTACCGACAATACGGTTTTGTGGAGATATACTTGCCAATACATCAGTCTGCGTGCTATCAAGAAATTTTCTACAGAGTAAATGCCTTTTTGCTCTACCACGAGTTCATTTTTACGCACATTCATCATCTCTATAATACGGTCGTAGGCGATAGTGCCTTCACTTACGCCTGTGTAAAAACTGTCACGACTGATATAGTCGAGCCTATCAGTGTCGAGTTGGGAAGAAACAAGTTGATGCAAAAACTTTTTAGGATAACTTCCCTCAAATATTTCAATAGCGAGTGTAAGTTTGCCTTTAAATTCTTTATTCAGTGCTTGCATATACACCTTTGAAATGTTTTCGTGCGACAATTTGGGTATAAGCACATGCTCTAATGTATGCGAAAAAGGGCCATGCCCAATATCATGAAGTAAAATGGCTGCACATGCGGCTATTTCTTCTTTTTCTGTAATAACTTGCCCTTTGAGACGAAGTACAGACAAGGCTTTGCGCATAAGATGGAAGGCTCCCAACGCATGGTGAAAACGGGTATGCAATGCGCCAGGATACACATAGTCGCTCAGGCCAAGTTGTTTGATGCGCCTGAGTCGTTGAAAATAAGGGTGCTCGACTATATCGAATAGGAGTGGGTGAGGGATGGTTATAAAACCATGCACAGGGTCGTTAAATATTTTTCGCTTATGGGCTGGAGTTTTCAAAATATGTTAATCCTTTTCGGTTTATTATATGATATTTCAATACTTTACGTTCTCAAATAAATATAAAAATTATGCCAACAACAACTATTCTTTGGGCGGATGATGAAATCGACCTACTTAAACCTCAAGTAATGTTTCTAAAAGATAAGGGGTACGAGGTCACTACTGTATCGAATGGACCAGATGCCATCACGGCTTTCAAAGAAAAGCGATTTGATGTCGTTTTGCTTGATGAATCAATGCCTGGCCTTTCGGGTTTACAAACCCTGACAAAAATAAAAGAGATAAACAAGCACACGCCTGTGGTGATGATAACTAAAAATGAGGAAGAAAATCTGATGGAGGAGGCTATAGGTTCGCAGATTGCAGACTATCTCATAAAGCCCGTAAAGCCGCAGCAAATTCTTTCCTCTCTCAAAAAAATAATCAATAAAGAAGATTTGGTGAGTGAAAAAACGGTAACAGATTATCGTGCAAAGTTTCAAGAAATGTTTATGCGCCTGCAAAACAATATGAATGCAACCGAGTGGGTTGATTTTTATAAAGAGCTTATCTACTGGGAAATCGAATTGGACAAATCTTCTCAAAAAGAGATGATGGAAGTATTTGAAATGCAGAAAAGAGAAGCCAATTCGGAGTTTAATAAGTTTATTCTGAAAAATTATAAAACGTGGATGAATACGGAAAGGTCAGAGAATGCGCCATTGTTATCACATCAAATTTTGAGAGAAAAGCTACCTCAATTGCTCAAAAATGATAAACCCACATTCTTGATTTTGATTGATAATCTTCGTTATGATCAATGGAAAGCAATCGAACCATTTTTCTTAAATCAATTTAAAATTGAAGAAGAAGATTCGTTTTTCTCTATACTACCTACGGTGACACAATATAGTCGTAATGCCATTTTTGCAGGTATGACTCCATTGCAAATACAACAAAAATATCCAGACCGTTGGCTCAATGATGATGATGATGGAGGCAAAAACTTGAGTGAATCATTTTTTTTAGAGCAGTTTTTGAAAAATACTTTTCATGAACCTATCAAGCATCAATACATCAAAGTGACTAGTCATAAAAGTGGCAATGAGTTAGAAGAAAACATACATAATTGTCTCAATAACAAATTGACGGTGATTGTCTATAATTTTGTAGATATGCTATCGCATGCTAGGACAGAAATGGAGGTTCTGAAGGAATTGGCTAATGACGAAGCGGCTTATAGATCGCTTGCTGTATCATGGTTTGAGCATTCCCCTTTGCTCAATGCGATAAAAAAACTAGCGGGCAAAGATGTTCAAATATTATTGACTACCGATCATGGTTCGGTACGAGTAAATACGCCATCAAAATGTGTAGGAGATAGACAGACCTCTACTAATATCCGATACAAAATGGGAAAGAATTTAAACTTTGAAGAAAAGGATGTCTTATTTACACGAAATCCAGAGGAGCTGCAGCTGCCTAAATCAAATTTGAGTTCATCTTATATCTTTGCTAAAGAAGATAAATATTTGGTGTATCCTAATAACTACAATCATTTCGTGCAGTTTTTTAAAGACACATTTCAACATGGAGGTATATCGCTCGAAGAGATGGTAGTACCGTTGATAAGAATGAGTTCAAAGTAGAGAAAAGTCGCAAGCCATAAACTGAAAGTCGTATGTCTTAGCTGTAAGAATCAAGTGGAGAGTCATAGCTAGAAAATCATTGTAACTAAATATTGAGAAAAAAGTGTCCTCATTGAATCAACCCTTGAAAATAATAATTACCGATGATGGTTCGCCCACGGTGTATTCGCCTGCGTTTGATGAGATATATCACTCCACCCGTGGCGCGTTGCAGGAGGCGCAGCATGTGTATATAGACTATGGACTAAAATTGTCGGAAGCTTCAACTATACAGGTGTTCGAAATGGGGCTTGGTACAGGATTGAATGCAGCGTTGACTGCCCAATTTGCGATTGAAAAAAATCAATTTATCCACTATGTAGGCATTGAAAAGTATCCTTTGTCGATGGGTATGTGCAATGATATAATTCAACGCTATGATGGATATGATTGGCAAAAGGAAATGAGAAAAATAAATAGGTCGGAATGGAATAAGGAAGTTATAATAAATGATTTTTTTACTATCCATAAAGTAGAAGCGGATTTTTTAAAATGGGATTCCATAGAGCGATTTGATGTGATATTTTTTGATGCTTTTGCGCCTGAAAAGCAAGCTGCACTTTGGCAAGAAGATATATTTGCTAAATGTTTTTCGCTTTTAAATAAAGGGGGATTGCTTAGTACATATTGCTCTAAATCTATTGTACAGCGGCAACTCAAATCTGTTGGTTTTGAAGTAAAAAAGTACCCTGGACCACCAGGAAAGCGTGAAATTATAGTTGCAAGAAAAATTAGTTGAAAGTTTGGCACGGTTTTCTCATTTTTATACATTAAAACAGAACTATGAAATATATTCAAAACAAAGCATCCCTTTTTTTAATCCTTATCGTATCTGGATTGATTTGTTTTTCTTTTTCAATGAAAATGCCAAGCGGTACAGAAGTGAAATGGATGACTTTTGAGCAAATGCAAGAGGCACAGAAAAAGCAACCACGAAAAGTAATTATAGATGTGTACACGGACTGGTGTGGATGGTGTAAGAAGATGGATAAGACTACTTTTGAGCATCCTGTGATAGCTGATTATTTGAATAAAAACTACTACGTTGTAAAATTTAATGCAGAGACAAAACAAACTATCACTTTTGCTGGCAAAGTATATCAAAATAATGCTCGATACCATGAGTTAGCAAATGTATTGATGAACAATAAAATGGGATTCCCAACCTCGATTTATTTAGATGAAAATCTTTCGATGATAACTCAGCCCATTGCATCATATCTTGATGCCAAACAGTTTGAGGTAATCATAGCCTATCTAGCTGAGGAGAAATACAAGTCAGAGCCGTTTGAGCAATATCAAGCAAGTTTTAAGTCTAAAATTGTTGAGTAGAACAATCGTTATCTCGCGCAAATCGTCTTAAAATCGCAGTATTGACAGCGATTTTCGTCTTCAGTCATACTAAACGGAATATTTGGGTCTAAGATTTCACTTACTAGTTGACCCAAGCTGTTTTCTACTTTTTCAAGTATATCATCAGTTAAAATTTCTTCCTTATTTATTTTTACAGCATCAAAATTGTCTTTCGCTTTTTTGAGCCAGTAAATGCCAGAGCTGATAGGGTAGGTCGTATTTTTTGATTTTTTGTAAAGCCATGCATAGAGCAATACTTGTAGGGTCTTTGCCTTTTTAGGGTCGCTAAAAATAGCATCCCATTTGTCTTCCTTTACGGCAAGGGTACTTTCTTTACCTGTTTTGTAGTCAACTATGCGCAATACATTGTTTACTACATCTATTCTATCGGCAAATCCTTTGAACTTAACCTCTACACCACTTATTGCATGGTGGTGAATTAATTCTTCTTCTTGTTGAATGATAGTAGTCGTGTTTTTTGATACAAAATCTGCTTCTTGAGTAAAAAACATACGTATCAGTTTTTCAGCCACCTTAGCTAAAAGATAATTTTGTCCGATAAGCAATTTTGTGTCGAAATTTTCTGCAAGGTAGGTTTGTACTAGATGTTCGATTTGAGTTTCTTTTTTCATTTGATCAATCACCTCTTTTGTAAGTATATTGTTGATGTGGGGCTCAAAAAGTTTTTCAATAACGTGGTGCACGGTAGAGCCTAGCAAATCGGCTTCAATAGTTTCGACCGCCTCGTCTTTGTTGCGCAGTCCCAATACGTATTTGTAATAGTATTGGAGACTACAATTTACGAAAACATTGAGACCAGAGGGTGAAAGTCCCTTAGCGGAAAGTTGATGTTTGAGTTGTGCTAAAATTACTTCATTTTTACGAATGACGGTTTCTGGTTTTGTTGGATTTATCCAATTTGATTTTACTTCCCATTCCTTAATTTCAATGTTTTTTAGGTGTTTTAAAGCGATTTTAGTTTGGATTATGAAACGACTCAACTCACCGCCACCACTCACTTTTACTTGTTGGTTGTAGAGGAAAAACAATTTTTCGGAACGATGAAGCAAGCGGTAGAAGAGGTAACTGCTAATAGCATCTTTTTCGATAGGTGGAGTAAGGTATGACATGCGTATCTCAATCGGGATATAACTATTGCCTTTTGCGCTTGCAGGGAAAACACCCTCATTCATAGAGAGAATAAACACATTTTTAAAATCAAGATTTCTGCTCTCACGAATTCCCATAATTTGTAATCCTTTTTTTGGATTTACATCAAATGGGATTTCTGTATTGCTGATTTGATCAAGAAGCAACATGAGATAATCATCAATGGTAAGCAACGAATTAATTTCAGTTTTTTGGTTGATATTTGCAATCAAATCGATCGTGATACTGATATAGTTGTTTTCTTCTGTATAAGGGGATTTTAAGCTCGAAATGAAGTGGTAGAGCGATTCTCCAAATGCGATTGTACAATTGATTGGTGCAATCAATGGACTTAGTTTGTCTTCTGATGGTAGTCTGTTTCTTATGTTTTTACTGCTTATATATACTGATTTTTCACTCATTTTTATCAGTTCACCCAATAGGTTTTGTTGTGTTGGCAATAATGGATTTTCAATTAATTTTATGAGTGATTTGAGATACAAATAAGGCTCATTGTTAAAGACTTTTATAGCGTGCAAGCATTGTTGAAGTGATGAAATTAAGCGGTAGATGGATGCGTTTGACATACTCAATCCCATCGAAATATTCGCTTCTTTATATCGCTCTGGAAGTTGAGCTATCAATGGTTGTAGCATGCTAGGGTCGGGAAGTAGAATGGCGGTATCGGTATGCATTTCGGTAGCTAGGTCTAGCTGCTGTATTACTGAATATACCGTCTGTACTTGCTCTTGCTTGCCATTGCAGGGGTAGATGTTTATTTCCTTTTTTTGACCTACTATATTTTCTTCAACAAACTTTGGCTCTTTAACACCAAGTCTTTTGAAATTTTTGCGATATGAAATGCCCGCAGTCATTAGCTTATCGCTGATGTAATAAGTATCCGTATCTGCTAAGTACTCACCTTGCTGCGTATCCAAAATTCGTTTTATAATACTCGTTTCTGCTGCGGAGAGTTGTGTAAATCCTACAATAAAATAATGGCGGCTAGGTAGATTAATTGTGGTTATGTTTTCAGTTGCATTTCTATAAAGCATGCCTGAAAAGCCCGAATTTGTTTGGTCGCAGTCCACTTTTAAATTCCTGTAGCACTGTTCTACACATTGCCAAAAATATTTATATCGATACACTTTTTCTTCATCTTCCTCCATAAAAACATTCATGGATTTGAGTTGCTGAAGGTTTCTAAAAAAAAGTTCGATATCCAACAACTCACTTTCTAACTCTGAAAAGTCAGTTAATAGATTTTGACCAACAGGTAGAAATTGATGAAATGTAACTTCAGGAAAAAATTGTTTATATGTTTTAAATAAACTAAGCGACAAGTCAATATTGTCGGCTTTTTTGATGAGTGTATAGCGCATGCTGAAATGCTCAAGCGTTACTATTTCTGGGAGAATTTTTCCTTTGGGTAAACTTTCTTTAAGTAGTTCTTTGTAGTAATAACATGATCTGTTGTTGGGGAAAATAAGTGTAGTACTCTCCCAGTTTTGATTGACTTTTTGACCTACATACTCGGCTACTATTTGCAAAAATGTTTTCATACGCTTACTACTTCTTTGGATTGGGTATATACGATATATTTCTTGTCTATCACCCTGCCTGTTTCTTCTAAAAGCATTGCATAGTTTGATATCTGTGCTATATGTTCTTGATTTGCTTTTCCTGTTTTGTAGTCAATAATAGTAATGTTTTTAGATGTTTTGTTGATGGCTATCAAATCAGGTTTTTGTATTTTATCATTGTTCTCTTTCACTTCTGACTCGCCAACTAAAATATAGGCCCCACTATAAATATCTTTAAGTAAGTCATGCGTACAGATATATAAAATATCTTCTTTCAACTTTGCTCTGTCTTCGGCTG
>CALAYL010000037.1 GCA_937894725.1 uncultured Bacteroidota bacterium | reverse complement strand
GGGCATCTAAGGTCAATGGAGGCAATAGCGTAAATACGGCATTCGATGTGTCGATGATTGAAGTAACTGTGGTGTTACTAACTCTAACCAATGCTTGAGTGCTCACTGCACTTTGTGCGATAGTCCATGCATACGAACCAGTATTTGAAGTACTATTGGTAATAGTGAGCCATGTTGCTCCATTATTTATAGAATATTCAATCTTTACAGGAGAAACAAACAAACTACTATTCCAGGTAATATTTTCGGTATTGAGTGCGCGCCAAATTTCACCACCATTTGGAGAGCTGATAAAGTCTTGAGGTTGCTGAATAGTAAAAATAGAATTGCTTACATCAAAAACAGTAGAACCAGAGGTATTGCTCGCTCTGACTATGACTTGGGTAGATGGAGTATTCGGAATATTCCAAGTATAACTTCCCGTATTAGCAGTGGAAGAGGTAATTAGATTATATGAAACACCATTATCTGTAGAATATTCTAATTTAACTGTAGAATGAAAAGTAGCCGTATTCCATGTAATATTTTTGTTAGAATTTATTGTCCATATTTCTCCACCATTAGGAGCTGTCAATATTGGGGTAGCAGCAGAAATTTCAAACACGGCATCTGATAAATCTAACTGACAAGCAGTAGTAGCATCTGCAACTCGGACTAAAGCTTGAGTGGTTGGCGTATTGGGCACAGTCCAACTATAATTGTTAGCAGCTATGTTAGACGCTACAGTACTCCATGAGGAGCCGTTATTGGTAGAGTAAGAAATATTAAAAATTCCTGAAGTACCCGCTGGATTCCAAGTGATATTCTTATTACTTAATCCTTGCCAAACCTCGCCACCATTTGGAGAGGTGATTATGATTGGTAATTGAATAGTAAACACCGCATTGCTAACATCTTGCTTGGTTGTATCATTATAATCTCTTACCCTTACCAAAACAGTATTAGATGCTACCATGGGCACTGTCCAATTATATTGTCCATTCACAATATTCAAATTGCTAGCTACTGAGGTCCAAATTGCACCACTATTCAATGAATAGTCAATGTTCCAAAAGTTAGAAACGCCCGATGAGTTCCATTTAATCAAATAGTTTTGACAACCATACAAGACTTCTCCCCCATTCGGTTGGGTCACTGTCACAGACTGTGCTTGAACTCCTGCAAACAAAAGAAATGATAAAAGGAAAGTGAAGATTGATTTCATAAGTAGTAGATTTAGCAAGTTTAGTTTGTATCAACATCCCATAATTTGGGTAATATTTTGAGAGGTCAAAATTATCTTTTTAACGCAAAAAATGTAATAAATACCATACACTTTATAAATGGTATATTTCAAGCCTAAAAAGTTTTTATAATTTTACAAATGACTGATTATCTTTTATATAAGTAAATATATACAGCTTAAAAATAGGATTCTAATTTTTAGTATCCCCTTTTAGTTGAGCACAACTTGATTATATTAGTTTGATAAAAAAATATATGGAACAAGCTAAAGTCGATTCTACAGCAAAGCTCATTCAGTCCTTGACACCAAGCGAAAAGAGATATTTAAAGCTAAATGTGTTAGATCTAAATAAGGGTAACAATGCGGTGAAATTGTATCACTTTTATACCTCTTATATTCCCAATAACGATATTTCTGAATTTCCAGAATATCTAACTAAAGGCATGAATTTAAGTTATGAAAAATCAAATCTGAGGAGAGTGATTTTACGCTCGCTAAGAAATTATCATGAAAACTTAAATGACACTTCTTTTTCATTAAACACGCTTTTGGATATTGAAATTTTATTTAATAGAAAACTATATGATGATGCGCTTTCTATCATAGATAAAATGCTAAAAATAACTACCGAAATGGAACTTTTTGTACAAAAGCTTGAGTATTTGCTTTGGTACAGAAAACTTTTAATCAGAAAAGGTGATTACGCTACATTGTCAAAAAGAGCAGACTTTTTAGAAGCTGAAATAAATGACTGTTTTAAAAAAATTCAAAACCTAAATGACTACAGATGTATTCAATCAAAGCTACTAGGTATTATTTCTAAAAGTGGCGTTTTAATATCAGATGAAGCTACATCAGAATTAAAGAATATCATCAAACATTCACTACTGTCTGACGAAAAAAATGCGCTTTCATTTAATGCTAAATGCCATTTTTATGAAGCATGGGGATGGTATTATAAACTGACACTTCAACCCAAAAAGTCATTATCAATTAGCGAAAATTTTATAACTTTTTTGGAGGAAAACTTTGAAAAAACAATTCAATATCCACAAATATACTTTTCAGCTTTATCTAACTATGTTACTAGATGCACATCGCTCAATAAATACGATCAGGCATTGAAAGGTATCGAAAAACTTAAATCCATAACTACTATAAAGGGATTAAAGATAGATGATAGTTTAAAAGTAACTGTAACGGCATTTGCCCTCGAACGAAAACTGACTATCCACACCTATACACACGATTTTAAAGAAGCGATAGCACTATTTGAAGAAGTTAAATTATTTATAAAAAAGAATGGTGAAGCTACTCATCTTACCTTTAAAAATGTAACCAGAATTTTTACAAGTATCTCCTATTTTCATTTGGCGGATTATAAAGCTGCTTTAACGTTGATACGAGAAATGTTTGATGACAAATCAGACAATCAGCGATACGACAATTATTTGTATGCGCATTTATTGCAGATTTTGATTCATTATGAAATGGGAAATTTCAGATTGATACCCTACCTAGTAAAAGCTGCAAAGCATTTTTGCAAGTCAAAAAAATTTAATGAAAAATCTATTCCTCTATTCATGGAGTTGATTAGTAGATTGACGAAAGCAACTACAGAAAAAGAAAAACTAAAAATGAAGGCAGAAAATCTGGCTATTTTCAAAACGCTCAACAACAATGAAAACACTATATTTGAAACACTATCCTTGGATTTGTGGTTTGCTAAAAAGTAAGGACGAGAACTCCTCTCATAAGATTTATTCGTTGAGTAAACGAGAATTTAAAACCATAGTATCTGGATAAAACATCACTTCTCCTGAGGAGATATCGTGGGTGCCGCCTACAATTCCTATTTGACCACTTTCAACCATTTCTTTTAATATCGGACTACGAGCTAAGATAGTTTCTACTGTCCGCTTCACATTGATGGTTGACACATTTTCGACAAATTCTTCATTGCTTGAATTCCGATTATCTTTAGTGGTCGTTTCACTATCAACTGCAGGTGTGATTTTAGCAAGCAATGTCGTTAAGTTGCCCATTTCTACATGATCACAAGCTCCTTTTACCGCCCCACATTTCGTGTGTCCTAATACAACTATTATTTTTGACCCTGCTACTTTACAGCCAAATTCCATACTTCCTAGAATATCTTCGTTGATTACATTGCCAGCAATTCTAACACTGAAAATATCACCTAACCCTTGGTCAAAAATCAATTCTGCAGATGTACGACTATCTATACAACTCAAGATAACCGCAAACGGATGCTGACCATCAGATGTTTCATTAGCCTGTTGCAAAAGATTTCGATTTACTTTTAAGTTGCTTACAAATCTTTTATTTCCATCTTTCAACAGTTCTAAAGCCATTTGGGGAGTGATGGCAGATTGCATTTCTTTAGTGAGGGTTTTCATTCTATCTATGTTTTAAAATTATCTATAAAATTTTTGATTTAAGCTTGTCCTACATTTTGGATCTTCTCTACAATTATGTTTTTTGATTTCGCGTTCGTTTCATAGTCGTTAATTAATTCCGCTACATCATAGGCTATTGATTTAGAGTTTGAGTAATCTATAATCACCTTAGAGTTTGGAGAGATGCTGTCCAAAGCACTTATAACATTGGCTTTGTTGAAAAAAGAAACCTCTTCGGCTAACGTAAGTCGGTAAACTTTTGTCCCATTCTCCTCACTAATTGTTTCTTTCATGTGATGCGAATTTCGGTAGCTATGCAACAAGGCATAAAAACCACCTACTATCATTCCTGCAGTTATCCCTTTCAATAAATCGGTGAATAAAATCGCAATAACCGTAACCGTAAATGGAACAAACTGCTCCCAGCCTAGTTTATACATTTGTGCAAACAAACTTGGTTTAGCTAATTTATAACCCACCATTAAAAGAATGGCCGCTAAACTGGCTAAAGGTATCATGTTTAAAACGCTAGCTATCGTCAATGCACTTATCAGCAAGAAAAACCCATGAAGTATGGCCGACATTTTTGTTTTCCCGCCAAAGTTGATGTTTGCCGAGCTCCGAACGATCACCTGAGTGATAGGTAGGCCACCTATCAAACCCGAAATCACATTGCCCAATCCCTGTGCTTTTAACTCACGATTGGTAGGCGTGATTCTCTTTTCGGGGTCAAGCTTATCTGTGGCTTCCACAGATAGTAGCGTTTCTAAACTAGCTACTATGGCTATCATAATAGCGATTTTCCAAACCTCAAAATTTGTAATAGCTGAAAAATCAGGTAAAGTAAACTGCCCAAAAAATTCAGCAATAGAATGAGGAACAGGAATTCTAACTACTTGGTCGGCTGCTAAACTAAAATCCAGCATTCCGGTTTGAAACATATAATTCATTAATATACCCAACACCACCACTACAATAGGGCCTTGGATGAGCTGAAATATCTTGTGCTTTTTGGTTAAAACTGTATCCCATAAGATTAGAATGGCAAGTGAAATACCCGCAATAAGTAATGCCCCTGGCGTTATAAAATCTAGTGCTCTAAAAATTTCAGAAATTGTATTTTGACCATCTGCTTGAAAAAAAGCATCATCACCCTCTAAATCTTTATCCCAACCCAATGCGTGAGGGATTTGCTTTAAAATGATTAAAAGCCCTATCCCTGTGAGCATTCCCTTGATGACCGAAGATGGGAAAAAATAAGCTACAAAACCTGCCTTAGCAAACCCTAAAATCAGTTGGATCACTCCAGCCAAAACTACCGCCATCAAAAATGCCTCCCAAGAGCCGCCAAGCTTGGCTATCGAAGTCAATACTATAACTGCTAAACCTGCAGCAGGTCCGCTTACTCCTAATGGTGAGCCACTGGCTACACCTACTACTATACCGCCTATGATACCTGCTATAATTCCAGCAAACAATGGTGCTCCCGAGGCAAGGGCTATTCCTAAACATAGCGGAACTGCTACAAAAAATACCACAATACTTGCAGGTAGGTCGTTTTTGATTTCTTTAAACATTTATTTTAAATTTATTAGTAAGATTTGAGAAATTTAGTCACAAAGATAGGGATAGTTTTTGCAATAATAGTATTACTATCATAAATAATCGTAAAATTATTTTAGTTATCTTTGTACTATGAATTATAGCACTACTAATCGCTGTGTAAAATGAAATTGCTTTTACAAATAAAAATGAATAAAGCCCTTTATCTCCGTGATCCAGAAGGAACGGAATTGGGCAAGAAAATCATCAAACAAAGTATCCAGATGATCTTTGAAAATGGGTTTGAATCTTTTACGTTTAAAAAGTTAGCTGAATATATTGGGACCACAGAGGCCGGTGTATATCGCTATTTTGAAAATAAACACAAACTATTAGTATATCTGAATGCTTGGTACTGGACATGGCTAGAATATCAAATCATCTTCCATACCAATAATATCACCGATCCAAAAATCAAGTTAAAAAAGGTGATTATGTTATTAGCATCTAAAGTAGAAGATGATAAGCTTACAAGCTATGTCGATGAAAGTTTGCTGCATCAAATAGTGATAGCCGAAGGCTCAAAAGTATATCTCACAAAGCAAGTAAGCGAAGACAACAAACTACACTTTTTTAAACCTTACAAAGACCTTTGCACTGTCATAGGGGATATTATTTTGGAATGTAATCCAAATTATAAATACCCAAAATCCTTAGCTTCCACTATTTTTGAAATGGCACACTTCCAAAATTTCTTTAAAAATTATCTACCCTCCCTTACTGATTTTGGAAAGAGTAAGGAGGAGGCAGACGTGGTGGCTTTTATGACCCATTTAGTTTTTTCAAACATAAAGCAAGAAATAGAAGACAACGTACAAATTGGCTAGAAATTCTATTTTGGCTAGTATAATTCACCGTGCTGGATTCCTTTATGTCACAAGTGTATTTTAGCAAAAATGCACTTTATTTTCAACACTCTCCCCGCTTTCCACATATAATATAAGTACCACTAATTAAGTGCGACACTCCATTTTTGAGCTATTGGCACATTTATTGGTATTTTAGAAAAAACAAGATAAATGAATGATTCTGCAAAAAAAATAATAGCTATCCTCACCGTTTTACTCACGGCTCTATACCTAATCAATCCTACGATGGGCATATTTGAGTTGATACCAGACAACATCCCTTTTATTGGCAATCTCGATGAGGTAGGCGCTACTGGACTTCTTTTGTCTGCGCTTAAATACCTCGGATTTGATTTTACCAATCTTTTTGGAAAGAAGGGATAGAGAAATCTACATCGCCACTATTCGCTTGCCCTCATAGGGTCGAGCATTTTCATATGCTTTAGTTTCCTTCCAGTCGTGCCACTTAGTGCCTAATGCCATATTCATCGTTTTATCTATGAGAAAGTGGGAAGCAATATTTACTCCACCATGCAAAGTGTTTGCGACACCATTTTGGGAGCGCAGCGCCAATCCAAAACTAAAATCTAAATATTGCATATAATGCCAAAAACGTGATGGCATAAAAATCGTTTCGCCATGACGAAGTATAGTGTCATAGCCTGTGACTTGATGAAGTGCTGGAAAGCGCGTCAAATCTGGGTTTTTAGGGTCTATCAAACTTTTGACAGTGAAGGGGTGATGATAAAGCTTCTTAGATTCTTTTGGCGAAAAAAGGATCACTCTTTTATTACCTACAAACTGAGTCAAAAATACATTGGCACAGTCAATGTCATAATGCATCGTCACTTCGGCACCTTTACCACCAAAAAACATTAATGGAAATCGCTTGATAAATCCACCCATCACCGTAGGGAATCTAAAATCTGCTCTTAACTCTGGGGCAGGTTTGAAAATATCATAGAGAAAAAGCCGAAGGTCAGTGTTGCCTGCTGCAGTGAGGGTCAAAAACTCGTCAAATCGCATCAGCTTGTCGTGTGTCATATAGCCTTTGCCAGGCTTAGAATAGTTGCTACTAAACACTGGGCATTGAAGGTGCCCGTATTGTGTTTTAAAAAAATCGAGCGTCCATTTTTCAAGTGCTGCCCAATCTTTGGTAAGGTCTGTGAAAATTACAGGCTTATTAGGAAGAAGATATTCCTCCCTAAACTCATCTGCTGTAAGTCCAGATCGCCTATCTATTTCTAACATTTTCATAACATAAAAATTAAGCTAACGTCAGCTTTTCGTCAGCAAACGTACGTCTTTTTCAGCTATTTCACAAGAAAATTTATCTTCATTTTCATTCTGATACATTTCAATTTATTCACAAATCACTTTAATTAAGAGCTAATTATACTTCCGTTTACCACTTTCACAAATATTACCGTCTGTCTATCGACTGAAAATATTAACTTTCGCACTTTAAACGATTTATGACTATTCGTCCTTTTATTTTTTTAAGTGTCCTTTTACTTAGTGTTGTAGCCATTGCACAACCCGCAAGTAGAACCGACAAAATTGTAGCCATAGTAGGCGACAATATTATTTTACAATCAGACATTGAGGTTTCTTTTTTACAGGAGCAAAGTAGAAATGCAGAGGTAGCACTTTCGCCTGCGTTCAAATGCCAGATTTTAGACAATCTTTTACTCGAAAAACTATTTGTGGCTCAAGGAGTGCTCGACTCAGTAGTAGTACCAGAAGAAGAAGTGCGTGCAGAGTTAGACAGGCGTGTCAAATATTTTATTTCCGTATTTGGTTCTCGTGAAAAATTAGAGGAGTACTATGGCAAAACAATTTCGGAACTCAAAGATGAGTTTACAGAAGATGTACGCACACAGCTCATGTCAGACAAAGTAAGGGGCAAAGCATTTGCAGGCTTGAAAGTATCGCCTCAAGAAGTTAAAAAATATTTTGATCACATACCTAAAGACAGTATTCCTTTTTTTAACTCAGAAATCGAGATAGCACAGGTCATCATGTATCCAAAAATAAGCGATGAAGCCAAACAAGCAGCAAAAAAGAAACTCGAAGGCATAAAAAAAGAAATTGAGAATGGTACCGACTTTTCGCTCCAAGCTATCTTGTATTCCGATGATCCAGGCTCTGCATCGGATGGTGGCAATTTGGGTATGATAGAGCGGGGCGAGCTCGTACCGGATTTTGAGGCTGCGGCATATCGACTCAATGAGGGCGAACTCAGCCAAATAGTAGAAACCCCTTTTGGTTTTCACTTGATAAAACTCGATGAAAAAAGAGGCGATAGAATCAAAGCGCGTCATATTTTGATACGTGCCAAATTGACTAATGCCGATGTACTGATGGTAAAAGAAAGAATGGATAGCGTACACCAGCTTTTAGTCAACAAACAAATTGACTTTAGGGAGGCTGTAAATTATTTTTCAGATGATGAAAACTCTAAGTCTTCTGGAGGAATGATGACAAATCCTAAAAATGGGACTACCTATTTTGAAAAAGCAGATATCGAAGGGGGATTGATTTTCACCATCGACCAATTGAAAGTAGGCGATATATCTGAGGTGCTCTCTATCACCACTCCAGATAGAACTGGCGAAACAAAATCAGGCTATCGCTTTATCATGCTCAAGTCTGAAACGCCCGCTCACCGTGCTAGTTTAGCCACAGACTATGCTAAGATACAAGCAGCAGCGAAGAATGAAAAACAATCGCGCGAACTAACCAAATGGATAGATTTGCACAAAGAAAACACCTTTATTAAAATCGATCCCGAGTTTAATAATTGTGACAATATCAAAAAATGGAAAAACGATTCAAACTAGTATAAAATAGCAAGCATGTATAATACCGAAGTAGAGGCATTAGAGGCCTTTTCAAAAAAAGTAAGCACACTTAAGCAAGAGATAAATAAAGTAATAGTAGGTCAGCACGATATTGTAAATCAAATTTTGATAGCCGTATTTTGTGATGGTCACGCACTTTTGATAGGTGTACCCGGCTTAGCCAAAACGCTTACTGTACACACGATTTCACGTGTATTAGATTTGAGTTTCAGTCGTATTCAGTTTACCCCAGACCTTATGCCTACAGATATAGTGGGTACTGAATTGCTTGATGAGTCGCGCCATTTCAAATTTAACCGAGGCCCCATTTTTAGCAATATCGTATTGGCAGATGAGATAAATCGTACTCCGCCAAAAACCCAATCTGCCCTGCTCGAAGCTATGCAGGAGCGCACCGTCACAGTATCTGGTACTCGCCATATATTGCCATCTCCGTTTTTTGTTTTAGCCACCCAAAATCCAATCGAGCAAGAAGGTACTTACCCACTGCCTGAGGCACAGTTAGATCGATTTATGTTTAGTTTGATATTGGATTATCCTTCTTTTGAGGAGGAGGTAGAGGTGGTAAAATCGACTACTTCGGGCACGAGAGTGGATTTAACTAAAATGATGAACGATACCGAAATAAAATATTTCCAAAATCTCATTCGCAAAATTCCTATCGCAGACAACGTGCTTGAGTATGCCGTGAAATTAGTAGCTAAAACTCGTCCAAATAGACCTGAGTCATTGGCTAGAGTAAACAACTATATATCTTGGGGTGCAGGCCCTAGAGCCTCCCAGTATCTCGTGTTAGGGGCTAAATGCCATGCAGCAGTCAATGGCAAATATTCACCCGATATCGAAGATGTAAAAGCTGTAGCTACCTCCGTACTACGCCATCGTGTATTTAAAAATTATAAAGCCGAAGCAGAGGGTCTCACTGTAGAGCAGCTTATCACCGAACTTCTATAATGGCTCAACCCGATTTTCTCCATACGAAACTAACCGAAAGTCTCCGCACTCGGCTCTATCGCTATGCTATGAATGCGTTTCCTGCTATTTTTGGCACGGGAGTCAAGATACTTTTTATCGAAGATAAATGGCATGAAGTACAGCTTCGACTAGCTGTCAATTTTTGGTCAAGAAATTATGTGGGTACCATATTCGGAGGCAGCATGTTTAGCGCTACCGACCCATTCTATATGATTATGCTTTATCGGATTTTGGGCACAGAGTATGTGGTCTGGGACAAATCGGCCACTATTCGATTTAAACGACCTGGTACAGAAAAAATATATGCCCGCTTGATACTCACCCCCGATTTTATTGAAAAAGTAAAAAGCGAAGTATCAGAAAAAGGAGAAATGAACTATGAGTTAAAGGTGAATTGGGTAAATAAAAATGAGAAAGTGATTGCTGAGATTGATAGAACACTGTACGTGGCTACAAAATCTTTTTATAAGGCAAAATTGGAGAGTATAAAAGCGAAACAATAAGGTTTACTTGTAAATCCTTCTGCGCATGATCGTGTAAAGCAGTATTACAAACAAACCACCTGCTATACAATACCCTATAAAGCTCCATGCATTGATACCATAGTAATAAGTCATCTCGGGTCCATAGTTGCCCAATAATGCAATAGAAGCCCCCATGATCAAGGCACAAAGCACATACGTTATCACCATTCGATTGGTGATACTATCCCATTTTTTGAGCGCATATCCGTAACCCTGTAACTCTACCTCCATATGAATTTTGCCGCTATTTACCTTTTGCAATATGTTATTGATAGTAGTAGGTAAAGCAGACAAAAAGCCGTACACATTTGAGAACTTGCTCACGGCTTCGTTCATCAAGTTTTCGGGCTTGAGCTGCTCTGTCAAAAGCCGCTGACCATAGGGCCTTATGAAATCATAGGTTTTAAACTCTGGATACATTAATTTACCTATACCTTCTAAAATTGCAAAAGCCCTAAAAACAATAAAAACACCACCTGGGACAGTGATTTTATAATCATACATTATTTTTTGTAGTCGATTAATCACATCTTGAATACTCGATTCACTCACATCTAGTGAGGCATAATCTTCTATCAAATCATTCAAGTCGTAGGTAAACTGGCGCATGTCGGTGATACTGTCTTGAGTAGCCAACTTGCGAAGATTGATCGCCATTTCACGCGCGTCATGGCGCGCCATAGAAATAAAAATACCCGCAAAAGCGTACTTGTCTTTTTTCATTAATTGGCCAATCATACCGAAATCCAATAGAATGATAGTACCATCTTCTCTTACCAAGATATTGCCCGGATGGGGATCTCCATGAAAGTAGCCAAACTCAAAAATCTGTGTGAGGTAAATATCCATACCTCGCTCCACCACATCCTTTGGCTTAATGCCCCACGCTCTCAGCTGATCTACATCGGTGATTTTGCAACCCTTTACAAATTCCATTATTAGCACCTTGTCGGTAGAGTATTCTCGATAAGGTTTAGGAATATAAAAATCTCTACGATGTTTGTATGTGGACCTAAATCGCTCTAGGTTTCTCGCTTCGTTTCTATAGTCAAGCTCTTTACTAAGCGAACGCTCAAATACCCCTACCACATCAATAGCATTGATAATGCCTTGCTTACGCAAATATCGATCAGCTCTATTCACCGCGTCAGTGATGATATTCATGTCTTGCTCTATTTGCTCGGCTACTGTGGGGCGTTGCACTTTTACTACCACCTCTTCACCAGTTCGGAGTTTAGCACGGTGCACTTGACCTATAGAGGCCGAAGCCAATGGCAACTCGCTAAATTCCTCAAACACTTCCGAAATTGGCCTACCGATTTCTCTTTCTACAATTCGCATAGCTTCTGCCGAAGGGAAAGGTGGTACTCGGTCTTGCAGTTTCTCAAATTCCTTTACGAGACCCTCTGGAATTATATCGGGTCTATTGCTCAATATCTGTGCTAGTTTGACGAAAGTCGGCCCAAGCTCGACCGTGGCCAATCGAATACGCTCATAGCGGGTAAATTCTTCGATGGGCCTATCATTTCTGATCCATTTCATCCGATAGCTCTCTGGTACAAGATTACGCAGGGTAGAATTGATTATTACGTCCTCAAACCCCCATTTGATAAGGATACCGAGAATTTCTCGCGTCCTATTTAGATTCCGAAAAGTTTGATTGAGTGGCATAGCAGACTTAAGAGTACGAAAAGTTTTTTATATTTTATGAAAAGCTATTGTACTAAACGATATTCGCTGCCATTGTAAGTGTCGTAGCCTACGATGCCGACCCCGTCTATAAGATACAAGTTTGCTACTTTTTTAATAATACTATCCGAAGGAGTCATACTCATTTTAAAAGCAGTGGTATAAGACTTTCCACCCACAGTAATGGCTAATGGTACAAAAGGTATGGAGGGGTCAAAAACACTAGCATTTTTCGATAAAACTAGTGAGCCATAATCCCCAAAATGAGAGGTGATATTGAGTTTGTATTTAACACTACCCTCTATATAAGAGAATAAATTTAAAAATAAACCCTCCTCAGTATGCGTAGTGTTTTGGAGGTAAATATCCATCGACTCTTTGTGTGAAATAGCTTTTTTATTGAATTGCTCTTTATACTCTTGCCTATTAATATTTGTGTTTTTGCTGACAATATTAAATACTGCTGTATCTGCACTATTACTCACAAAAACTAAGGTATCACCTAAATCATACTTGTAAATATTTTTTAATTCAAATGGAAGATAAAAGAATTCTTCTTTTGTTTCACTACAGCTAGTAAACAAGCTTAAGCCAACCAAAAACGCTAGCATTGCCTTTCTCATAAAAAAGTTATTTCTGCAAATCTAATTTTTGTAGTCCAATTTGAAAAATTAACTTCGCAACTTACCAGCCCACCCCTCTATGAGCGATGCTATAAAACACGAATGTGGAATCGCCCTCATTCGATTGCTGAAACCCCTCGAATATTATGTCGAAAAGTACAATACTGTGTCGTATGGTCTCAACAAGCTGTATTTGCTTATGGAAAAGCAGCATAATCGTGGTCAAGACGGTGCAGGTGCAGCAGTTATAAAGCTTGACCCTACCCCAGGCAGTCATTTTATCAATCGTTATCGTTCGGCAAAGGCTACGCCTCTGCTTGATCTGTTTGATCATGTGTTTTCGCAATTTCCAAAAGATAGACAGCCTCTCGACAATCCAGCTGCTGAAGCCAAATGGGCTAAAGATAATATCCCCTATGTAGGTGAACTCTTACTCGGTCATTTGCGCTATGGCACTTATGGCAAAAACAATGACTCCTATTGCCATCCATTTTTGAGAGAAAATAATTGGATGACCCGAAACCTAGTATTGGCAGGCAATTTTAACATGACCAACGTAAATGAACTGTTTGATAATCTCATTACCCTTGGCCAACATCCTATAGAGAAAAGTGATACCATCACCGTGATGGAAAAAATTGGTCACTTCCTTGATTCAGAGGTGCAAACGATTTTTGATAAATACAAAGATCAAGGTTATAGCAACAAGGAGATCACCGATTTTATAATCAAAGAAATTAGTGTCAAACGTATTCTTAGACGTTCAGCCCGCAATTTTGATGGAGGTTTTGCTATGGCTGGCATGTTTGGGCATGGTGATGCATTTGTATTGAGAGATCCTAACGGCATTCGTCCTGCTTATTACTACCATGATGATGAGGTAGTGGTAGTAGCTTCAGAAAGACCCTGCATCCAGACCGCATTTAATGTTCGATTTGATCAGATAAAAGAAGTTCCTCCAGGACACGCCCTTGTGATAGAAAAAAATGGGAAGGTGAGAGAAGATATGATTCTCGAACCTCGTGAAAAAAAGTCTTGCAGTTTCGAACGGATTTATTTTTCTCGAGGCACAGATGCCGAAATCTATGCAGAGCGAAAAATGCTAGGCGTAAAGTTAGTACCACAAATACTAAAAGCAATAGATAATGATTTAGAAAATACTGTATTTTCATTTATACCAAACACAGCGGAAGTTGCTTTTTATGGCATGATAAAAGGCGTAGAAGACCATCTCACTGTCGAAAAGGTAAAGGCAATTCAAGAGCAGGAAAATCTAACAACTGCTATTTTAGAAAAGCTTATTCGTTGGAAACTCCGAATCGAAAAAATAGCGGTAAAGGACGTAAAAATGCGCACATTTATTACAGATGACTCTTCCCGCGATGAGCTTGTATCACATGTTTACGACATTACCTATGGGAGTGTTCGTCCGCATTTAGACAGCTTGGTCGTGATTGACGACTCTATTGTAAGAGGTACAACGCTTCAAAAAAGTATTTTAAGAATATTGGACAGATTAAACCCTAAAAAAATCATTATTGTTTCCTCAGCTCCTCAGATTCGTTATCCAGACTGCTATGGCATAGACATGTCGAGAATGAATGATTTCATTGCCTTTAGAGCATTAGTTGCGTTACTCAATGAAAACAATCAAAGAGACAAAATGGAAGAAGTGTATGAGCTATGTAAAGCAGATGAATTGAACACTACTGATGTGGTAGAAAATCATGTAAAGAAACTTTATGCGCTGTACACTGAAGAGGAGATTTCGGCAAAAATTTCTGAAATAGTAAAACCCCAACAGATATTTGCACAAGTAGAGGTCGTATTCCAAACAGTAGAAAATCTACACTTAGCTTGTCCCAATGATTTAGGTGATTGGTATTTTACTGGAGACTACCCTACGCCAGGTGGAAATCGAGTAGCAAACAAAGCGTTTGTGAATTTCATGAACGGCACCAACGACAGAGCTTATTAACTCCAAAAAGCAATTAATTTAAAAGTAAAAAAGATTTTTGTTATTCAAAAAAATGACTAATTTTGTCATGACAAAAAAAGTCATTATGAAAACATTCAAGAGCTATCTTAATGAAAGAAGAAACGCAAAAGGACTTTTGATGCGTGAACTAGCATCAATGCTAAATATTGATGCCGCATTGCTTTCAAAGTTTGAAAGTGGTAAACGAAAGCCCACAAAAGAGCAAGTAGAAGCTCTATATACTGTGCTTGGTGGTTCAAAAAAACAGTGGATGACCCTATGGCTGAGTGAAAAAATTCGATATGAAATAGCAGGTGAAGAGTTTGGTTTAGATGCCCTTATACTAGCCGAAGAGGTAGTAAGATATGAAGCAAAACCGAGTAAAAAGCAGATAACGCACCCTAGCTATGCTCCACTTTTAAAAGAAATAGATAAACTACGTAAAAAACTAAATTCTTTTCGAAAGTATGATAGCTATAGAGTAGCTCAGGCATTAGAGCTTGAGTACACCTATGAAAGTAATCGAATAGAAGGCAATACACTTACACTTAGAGAGACAGATTTGATTGTAAATGAAGGCTTGACAATATCTGGAAAAACAATGCGTGAGCACTTAGAGGCTATCAATCATAAAGATGCTATCGGATTTATAAAAGAACTGATGACAAAAAAAGAGCGAATAAATCAATCGCTTGTTTTGAGTATTCACAATTTGATACTGCGTGGAGTAGATACTAAGTCTGCGGGTGTATATAGAGATGTACAAGTGATGATAAAAGGCAGTAAGCATTTCCCGCCTAGTCCTTTTAAAGTGAGAGAGCTGATGGATGATTTTTTTGCTTGGTATAATCAAAATCAACACAGCTTACATCCCGTATTACTAGCAGCAGAAGCGCATGAGCGATTGGTTACTATTCATCCCTTTGTAGATGGCAATGGTCGTACTGCTCGATTGCTTATGAATCTAATCTTGCTTCAGCACGGTTTTGTCATAGCGAACATCAAGGGTGACTCAAAATCAAGAATGGCGTATTACACTTGCCTCGAAAAAGCGCAAGTAGAAAACGACAAAGCTGATTTTATTAACTTTATTATAGCTGCTGAGACAGATGCGTTAAACCGCTATATATCTATCATAGAGCAGTAATCCTATCAAAAAAAATGGCTACCCATCGGGTAGCCATTTCACTATTTTATTGGATTGCTTACCAACTCAAATCATCAGAAAAGTTTGCTTCAAATTTTGTGTTTGACTTTTTGTTTTTTGATGGGATG
This sequence comes from uncultured Bacteroidota bacterium, assembly GCA_937894725.1. Classification (GTDB taxonomy): domain Bacteria; phylum Bacteroidota; class Bacteroidia; order Chitinophagales; family LD1; genus CALAYL01. The sequence goes on along the minus strand of CALAYL010000037.1, from coordinate 59,394 downwards.
TAAGATTCGAAATCCTTAATTGCTTTTGATACATCGCTAGGTGCGCTAGAGCTGTTAGAGATTGGCTTTCTTTCACGCTTTTTAGGTGTAAATGAACCTGTGTTTGAACTATCTCTGTCTCTATCGCGTCCTCCACCATAGCTTGGTTTGTCGTTGTTATCGCCATATGGTTTTCGGCTACGTTCACCTTGTTCAAAACCGCCTCTGTTGCCACTATTCGTTCTAGGTGCTGCATCAGAGTTGTACTCTCTACGGCCACCACCGCCATAGCTACCTCCCCCTCCTGAACGTCCGCCACCGCTTGCATCTCGATCCTTAGCTCTAGTTACAAGTGGCTTTCCGTTTCCTTTTGTTTTTGAGAATATAGCGAGTAATGTTTCTGCTTCGTTTGGTTCTATATTGATAAAAGTAAACTTGTCAAAAATTCTAATTTCAGAAATTGAATTGCCGTTGATACCTCCTTCTTTTTCCAAGAAATCTAAAATGTCGCCTTTGTTGAATCTATCATCTTTCCCTTTAGCCACAAATAATCTCACCACGTTTGAACCGAAGTTTCCACCTCCGTTATTACCACGGTTTGTTGTACCTCCCTTAGACATGATATCGGCTACTTCTGCGTAGTTGTCTTGCGATAGTTCATCACGCACTGCATACTTAAGCAAAGCTGCTACAAGCTCTTCGTGTGTAGTACTTTCACCCAACAACTCATTTGCCAATTCTGAATACTCATCTGTAGCACCGAGGTCAAGTAATATTTGAATTTTCTTTTTGAATGCGTTTTTCTTTACCTGTACTACATCTTCTACTGTTGGCAATACTTCTCTGCGAATAGTAGTTTTTGCAACACGTTGTATGTATATAAAATCACGCTTGTCACCTGGAGATACCAGTGTAAGGGCAATCCCCTTTTTACCAGCTCTACCTGTACGACCTATACGGTGTACATAAGCTTCAGGGTCTTGTGGTAGGCGGTAGTTCACTACGTGTGTAAGGTCATTTACATCTATCCCTCTAGCGGCTACATCGGTAGCTACTAGGATGCGAAGCTTCTTAGCCTTAAAACTGCGCAAAATCAATTCACGCTGCGACTGAGTCACATCGCCATGTATGCCTTCTGCTTCATACCCTCTATCATTGAGACGGCTGGCCAATTGGTCAGTTTCGATTTTGGTTTTACAAAACACGATACCATAAAAATCGGGATTGGTATCAATGATACGGCACATAGCTTCGAATCTGTCATTGTCATATACTTCATAGTGTATTTGATCTACAGTGTCGGTAGTTACTTGTTGTTTTTGCACCTCTACGAGTTCGTAGTTTGGTTTGATATATGTTTTTACAAGTTTCAAGATATTTGGTGGCATGGTAGCTGAAAACAGCAACATTCTACGCTCTTTAGGTATTTCTTTTAAGATTTCCTTTACTTCCTCCTCGAAACCCATGTTTAGCATTTCATCTGCTTCATCAAGTACCATAAATTTGACATCACCGAGACGAAGTATTCCTTTATTGATATGGTCACGTACTCGACCAGGTGTTCCTACTACAATATGCACCCCTTTTTTCAATCCTCTGATTTGGATTTCATATGACTGGCCACCATAGATAGGCAATACATTGATTTTTTTGCCTCCTCTAAATGACATGATTTCTTCACAAACTTGCACCGCTAATTCGCGGGTAGGGCAGAGTACGATAGCTTGTACCGTTTTTTCATTTTCATCGATACGCTCGATAAGTGGTAGGCCGAATGCGGCTGTTTTGCCTGTACCCGTTTGGGCTTGGCCTACTACATCCTTGTCTGTATTGAGCAAAGTAGGGATGGTGCGCTCCTGAATTGGAGACGGTGTTACGAATCCTTTTTTGGCAAGTGCAGCCAAAGTCGATTCACTAAGCCCAAGGGCTCTGAATAATTCCATTGTTTGAAATTTTTGAAAGAAATCGTCTTACTTATTTCTCTCAGTTAAATAATATGTCGCTTTAGTGTTGCCGACATTCTTCAAATTGGGATATGAATAACCGAAAGAGACGAAGATTGCTGGCAAACTGTTTTTGCTAATGCGGTGCAAATGTAGGATTAAATGTGGATAAATAAAACTTTTAGTCAATTATTTTCTGAATAAACCTCTATTTCCTCGACTGAAGGGGGTAAAGAAGCACTCTCAAAGCCACAGCTAGCACAGTGATACACATAGTCCACAGCCACAGAATAAGAGCTAAATATCCAAGTGAAAATTTCTGTCAAAAAATTGACACCTGATTTTTGGGGAAGATAGTCCAACCCAGCTTTTTGGCAAACAGGGCAGGTAGCAGATTGAGCATAGTCCACTTCAAATTCTTTGAGTTTCAGTAGTGCTACTGTGTAAATTTCATCTGCTACTACGAGCTTGATGCCCCCTATCGCCATATTCCACACAGGCATAGTGCTAGAGGTCATCTCATCAAGTAAAAAAGCATCGATTCCATTGGCCACAAATTTCTCCTTCCAAATATGTGCCTCAAAAGAATTATCAAATGTTTTGATGGTTTGCATAAACTAAAGTTAGTGATTTAAAATGAGATATTATTTGCATTTCACTTTATTTAGAATGGATAAAAGATATTTTTGGCATTGAATGAAAAAGCAGATCGCCATTTTCGCCTCGGGCAGAGGAAGCAATGCTGATACACTGATGAGGTATTTTGAACATCACGAAAGCATAATGGTGCAAAAGATAGTGTGCAACAATGCGGCTGCTGGAGTGGTCGATATAGCTCAAAAACATGGAGTGAATTGCGACATCATCAACAAAGCACAATTTGCAGACGAGACTTATATGCAAACAATATTAAATAAAATAGACCTTATTGTTTTAGCTGGTTTCTTATGGCTGATACCCCCATTTTTGATATATCAGTTCGAAAATAGAATTATCAATATTCACCCTTCCCTATTGCCAAAATATGGTGGCAAAGGAATGTATGGTGTACATGTTCATAATGCTGTTTTAGCAAATAAGGAAACAGAGACGGGCATTACCATACATCTTGTCAATGAAGAATTTGATAAAGGTGAGATTTTGGCACAATACCGTGTATCGCTAACTAAAGATGATACACTCGATACAGTACAACAAAAAATAGCTACGTTGGAGAAAGCAAATTTCGCACAAGTTATAGCAGATTTTTTGAATAAAAAATAAACGTAAAAAGCATCAAAGTGTACTAGAAACAGATACAAATTAGTACCCACCACTCCATTTTCGGATAAACCATTCAGCTGTAAGCCAAAGAGCTACCAATCCCAATATCCACCATAGGTTGATGCTACTATCTGTTGTGATTTGGTCATATAAAATAGGCTTTAACGAATTGTTTGACAACAAATCGTTGATGATGCTTTCAGTATTTTGCAGCGATACGCATTGCCCTTGGTGTGAGATAGCTAATTGGCGCATCAAAGCTATATCTGCTACGGTATTTGCATCTTCGAGCTGAAGTGCTGCCACACTAAATTTTCCTCCTAGCGAAAAAGGGGAATTGTCCAATTTTGTTTTGGCATTAAATTGATAATTTCCACTTGGCAAAAAGCCTGCATTGAGCGTGTAATATTGCTCTGTTTTAGTAAACTCAAAATCAAACTTTTTGCCTTGCTCATTTTGTATCGAAAGTGCTACATCAGGCGTGTTGAGCATTTCAAAACTTGCATTATAAAGCTGTGCATCAAAAAGAATAGGCTCATTTTCAGCAAAAATGGTTTTCGCTACATTTACTTTGAATGGCCGTTTGTCATTCACTACTGAAAGGTATTGAATCGTTTTATTTACTATTTCAAAAAAGGCATCGTTGTTTTTATTTTGCATAAAATCATACAACTTCCATCGCCAAAGTCCTTCACCACATAACACTGCCGTTTTAAAATCACCTACTTCTACAAATCCAAAAAGTGGATAATCAGTAACGATGTTGTTTATCTTTTGTGTGAAAAGCGACTTGAGTGCGGGGTTCGATTTATACTCTCCAAAAAAACAATCGAGTGGCGGAAACTTAGCGATAGCCGATATCGTAGCTTCATTCAACAAAAACAAATTGAATTCCTTTTGAATAGCAGCTGATACATCATTGTATTTATTTACATTACCCAAAATAGTAACTGCTGGTTGTACTTTGTTAAAATTATTGAGTTGCGTTGTAGAACCGGTAATCCACCAAGTCGATTTTTTTGCTGCATTTACTTGTGTTAAAATAGCATCTATATTACCATTGTTAGATGGTAACTGATGAAAAATAACCAAGCTATAATCCGCTATTTTTGCCGAAAAATCATCGGCATATTGCACATCTAGTTGATAATTTTTATTGCTTTCGATAGCCGCTTTGAGTGCAGCTATATCTGGATGAGGCGATGCTGCGATGAGCAATATTTTTTGGCGACCATCGAGTATTTCCACATAAATGTCGCGAGTATTATTGGTATATGACACTTCGCCTGTGAGCGAACTTACAGATACCACATAGTGCACCACACCTGGCTTTTCGGCTGTAGTCACAAAGTCGATAGATTGATTGAACTTATCCGAATTTGCAAAAGCTGATTTGGATGCAATGAGCTTGCGATTGCCATTAACGATTTCAAACAAGCTCGTTGTGAGATTGCTGCCACTACAATTAGTAGCAGCTACATCCACCTTTATCCCAAATTGGTCATTGAGATAGGCTATTTTGTTAGCATAGACTTGGTCAATTTTTGCATCGCGAGGAATAGTAGTATCACCCATAACGATAGTGTACATCTTATAACCTACATTTTCGACAGCGTAGATGGGGTTGATTCCTTGGTTGTAAATACCATCCGAAGCTAAAATCAAAGCTCCCAAATTTTGGTTATAATAAAGGTCGTTTATATCAGTGATGCCACCTGATAGATTTGATGTTTTAGCAGTGAGCGAAGTGGGGCTACTTTTTGCTAGTTGGTCCCCTATGGTGTACATGACCACTTCATATTTCTCAGCTAGTTTTGATTGCAGATTTTCTAATGTTTTAAAATAACTGACTGAATCGTCTTTCTGTTTAAATCCATTGCGGATAGATTCACTATTGTCTGCCAATATAGCGACTATGGGCTTCTGTTGCTCTGTTTTACTATGTCGAATAAACGGATTTAGCAATAATATCAAAATGCTTAACACCACTAAGAAACGTAGTGCAGTCAATGGCTTGAGATATTTACGAAAAGGGGATTCGGTGCTTTTGATATCACGATAATAGAGTAGCCATGCGAAACCACACGCTATCAGTACAAAGGGAATAAGCCAAAGCAAAGAATGTTCAAATGAAATAGAAGTGTTCAAGGTCAATTTTTTTTCTTGTTTATCGTGTCATACCGCCACATACGTTGAGCACTTGACCATTGACATAGGTCGATAGGTCGCTTGCTAAAAATAGTACAGCATTAGCAACCTCTTCGGCTGTGCCCATTCGTTTCATTGGTGTTTTTTGGAGAATAGCCGTCTTTACTTCATCAGTCAAAACATCTGTCATATCCGTAGCTATAAAGCCGGGCGCAATGGCGTTGCAACGAATAGATCGTGAGCCAAACTCATCTGCTATCGACTTCGTAAATCCAATAATACCTGCCTTTGAAGCTGCATAATTCGCTTGTCCACCTTGCCCTTGAATACCAATGACAGAGCTCATGTTGATGATGCTACCACTTTTTTGACGAAGCATTGATTTAGCAATATGCTTTGTCAGGTTAAAAACGGATTTTAGGTTAGCATTTATCACTTCATCAAACTGCTCTTCGCTCATTCTCAAAAGTAAATTGTCGTGCGTGATACCAGCATTATTTACTAAAATATCTACTCTGCCGAAATGCTCAATCACTTCATCCACGAGTTTCTCGGCATCGCTATAAGAGCCCGCATTCGACTGATAGCCCACGATGCGCTGTCCATCTATTTTAAGCGAGGCTACTAATTCTTGCGCCTTGATTGCGCTACTCATATAGGTAAACGCCACATCGGCTCCTTCGGCTACGAGTTTTTGCACTATCGCCAGCCCTATACCCCTTGTGCCACCTGTCACTAGGGCTACCTTTCCTTTTAGCATCATAGTATTTGATTGTGTTTGCAAATTAAATCTTTTAGCTAAAACTTTATACCAAAACATGATAAAGTTGCCTTTTTAGCGTGATTGTTAAATTCAATAGTTTTAATTTTTATAAATTAGTTGTCAAAATAGCGTGCTTTATGGTATGGATAAAATATAGTTTTTTGATTGTTTTTGGATTATTTGCTTTTACAGCCAATGCCCAAGAAGTAGCGGAAAAGCCTAAGAAAGAAAAGACAGTGAAAGTGCCAAAGGAGAAGCCACCTAAGGAGGAAAAGGAAGTTAAAGAAGATAAAGTTCCCAAAGCGGAGAAGCCTAAGAAAGAGGAAGAGGCCAAGCCAGCGAAAGCCCCCAAAACGGAGAAACCAAAGAAGGATGAGGAGGAGAAAAATGAAAAAGCGACTAAGGCTGAAAAGCCAACGGTAGATAAAGAAGAAAAGGCAGAAAAAGCCCCAAAAGCGGAGAAGCCTAAGCGAGATAAAGGCAAAGATAAGGGGGAGGAAGTAGAGGTGGTGAGCGACACAAAGGAACCTAAAAAAGGGTCAGAAACCCAGGAGGAAGTAGCTGAAGAGAAACCTAAAAAAGGGAAGAAAAATAAGGCCGATGAAGAACTCAGCAGTGACAACAAAAAGTCGAAAGAGGCCAAGCTTGATGAAGAAGAATCTACTGATAAAAAAGGATCAAAGAAAAAGAAAGGAGAAGATGAAGACGTAAACAGTATGGGCGAAGCCCGTAAGCCTTTGTACGAATCAGCTCCAAAAGAAAAAGGATCGAAACAAGACCCAATAGACCGTGCTTTTAAAGGGCCGAGTGGGCAAGTGGTTTTTACCTCTCCAAAGGGTGGTAAATATTATCTAAATAGCGCAGGCTCTAAAGTTTTTTTGAAACCAGAGCGGTAATGCTAAAGCGTAGGAAAAACCCCAATATAATTTGCAGGGGTGATGTTGTAAAGCCGCTCTTTCACGTCACTTTTCACATCTAGTGAATCAATAAATACCTTTATTTTTTCTTGATTTACGGTTGTTCCTCTCGTGAGTTCTTTGAGTGCCTCATACGGCTGCGGGTAGCCTTCGGCACGCAGTATGGTTTGTATAGCTTCTGCCACCACTGCCCAATTGTTATCGAGGTCTTGTGTTATTTTTCCTTGATTCAAAATCAACTTACCCAAGCCTTTTTCGATAGACTGTAAGGCTATCAACGTATGTGCATAGGGTACCCCCACATTGCGCAGCACCGTGGAGTCTGTAAGATCACGTTGCAAACGAGAGATGGGTAATTTTGCGGATAAATGCTCAAAAAGTGCATTGGCTAATCCGAGATTTCCTTCCGCATTTTCGAAGTCTATCGGGTTTACCTTGTGCGGCATAGCCGATGAACCGATTTCGCCTGCTTTGGTTTTTTGTTTGAAATAATCCATAGCGATATACGTCCAAATATCTCTACACAAATCGGTTAAAATGGTATTGATGCGCTTGTAGGCATCGAATCGAGCTGCAAGTGAGTCGTAGGCCTCGATTTGGGTAGTCCATTGCATACGTTTTAGCCCGAGTTGCTCATTTACAAAGGTATTCGCAAATGTTATCCAATCTTTGTGCGGGTAGGCTACGTGGTGAGCATTGAAGTTGCCCGTAGCGCCCCCAAATTTTGCACTGTAGGGAATGGTAGTGAGCGGCATCATCTGCCCTTCGAGTCGAGCTACAAATACGGCTATCTCTTTGCCAAGACTGGTAGGTGAGGCGGGCTGACCGTGGGTACGCGCGAGCATTGGCACTTGCATCCATTCTATAGCAAAGGATTTGAGTAGGCTAACAATTTTTTGTAGCTCGGGTAGCATCACCTCATTGTCTGCATTTTTGATAGAAAGCGGTATGGCAGTGTTGTTGATGTCTTGAGAGGTAAGCCCAAAATGGATAAATTCTTTGTTAAACACCAAGCCAAGTTGCTCGGTTTTTTCTTTCAAAAAATACTCCACTGCTTTCACATCGTGGTTAGTGGTCTGCTCTAGTGTTTTGATCCGCTCGGCATCAGTGATCGAAAAATCAGTATGTATAGCTTTCAGTTTAGCTACATCGTTTACTGAAAAAGGGGCAAGCAAATTGAAGGTTGATAAGGCGATTAGGTACTCAATTTCTACCCAAACACGGTAGCGAATAAGTGCAAATTCTGAAAAATAGGCGTCCAAAGAGCTTGTTTTGGCACGATAGCGGCCATCGACAGGTGAAATAGCAGTGAGTTCGGATAAAATCATGAATTGAGTCGTTTGCCCAAAATTATGATAAGTTTGCGATTATTCACTTGTATTTTGTAGAAAAGCGTATTATTTTTGAACTATGAAAAAAATGCACATCCTTTTGCTTGTATTGCTCGCTGTGAGCATAGGTGGCATAGTAGCCATGACGGGCGATTACACTACCTATGGTAGTTTTGCCTTATCTAAGTCGAGTCCAAATACTACGCTCAACATTGTAGGTTATCTTGATAAAGACAAGGCTATTGTTTATGATCCAGAAAAAAATGCCAACTACTTTGAATTTACGATGAATGATAAAGATGGCAATAACCAATTAGTCTATTATAAAGGGGCAAAACCACAAGATTTTGAACGCTCGGAGCAAATCGTGGTAAAGGGGCAAATGGAAGGTGATAAATTTCACGCTGCTGAAATATTAATGAAATGCCCTTCTAAATATAACGATGATCAAATTCGACTAAAAGAAGCTGCTTAAGCTACTTTTTATCTATTTTTCTCAATTTTGCGTCAGTTCTTTATATAATCTCTGCTACATTCGTACCCAATAATTAAGCGTATGAATTTTTTTGCTGAACGATTTGGATCACATGGCTTTTTGAATGAGCATCTTTGGCTTGGGCATTTAGGCCACTTCTTTTTAGTATTTAGTTTTTTTGCGGCCTTATTGTCTGCTATATCCTATTTTATTTCTGAAAACCATACGACAGCTAAATCATCATGGAAACGTGTAGCGCGCATCAGTTTCAGCCTACATGGGGTGATGGTTATTGGCGTTTTTGTTTTATTGTTTATCATGATATTAAACCATTGGTTTGAGTATCATTACGCATGGCGACATAGCTCTATGGAGATGCCACTCAAATACATCATTGCTAGTTTCTGGGAAGGACAAGAGGGGAGTTTTCTTTTATGGGAATTTTGGATAGTGATTTTAGGCTGGATACTCATGTTTACCTCTAAAGATTGGGAAAGCCCTACTATGTTTGTAGTGTCTATAACACAAGTATTTTTAGGCACTATGGTACTCGGTGTCTATGTTTTTGGTTATAAAGTAGGTAGCAATCCATTTATTCTTTTACGTCAAGAAATGGCGGATGCACCTGTATTTCAACGACCTGAATATCTCTCTATGATAGCGGATGGCAATGGGCTAAATCCATTACTTCAAAACTATTGGATGACTATACATCCTCCAGTACTTTTCCTGGGTTTTGCTTCTTCCCTCATTCCTTTTGCATTTGTGATGGCCAGTTTATGGCGTAGAGACTTTAAAGGATGGGTAGCGCCAGCATTGCCTTGGGCGCTTTTTTCTATAGGCATTTTTGGCACAGGTATTCTGATGGGTGGTGCATGGGCATACGAATCACTGAGTTTTGGAGGTTTTTGGGCTTGGGATCCAGTAGAAAACATGTCTTTCGTACCATGGTTGTTGATTTTGGCAGGCGTTCACTTGCATCTAGTTTACAAACAAACTGGGCATAGCCTTTTCAGCACCTATCTATTTTACATTTTTGGATGGTTGATGGTATTGTACTCCACCTTTTTGACTCGCTCTGGAATTTTGGGCGATACTTCTGTACATTCCTTTACTGACTTAGGTATGACAGGTCAGTTGATAGTGTATGGTGTGGCATATCTAATTCCGTCTATTATCCTTTTAGCTCTATCCTATAGAACGATGCCTAAAATCGAGAAAGAAGAAGAGTTTTTATCGCGCGAATTTTGGATGTTTATCGGAGCATTAATCATGCTACTCTCTGCAGTGCAGATGACGTTTACTACATCGATACCTGTTTGGAACAAAATATTTAAACTCAACCTGGCACCTCCAGCCGATGTGATAGCTCACTTCAATAACATACAGGTGTGGATTGCGCTTTTGGCAGTTACTGGAGCAGGACTAGTCTTATTTTTCTCCTATAAAACCAACCGCATATCCTCTTTTATAAAATGGAGTATCGGTAGCGCAGTCGTGTCTGTCGCATTAGCCTTTGCTATAGCGCATGGAATGGATATTCACACTACAGGAGTTTTCGGAGCAGAGGCCAAAATTCCATTTATCTCGCCTTTCTTTTTGTTATTAGTGGTGTCTTTGTTTACTGTATTTTCTAGTTTGAGTTATATGCTTATCGTGCTCAAAGGGAGATGGAGCGCTAGTGGCGGATCGGTGGCACACCTTGGTTTTGGTATATTTCTGATAGGTGTTTTGCTCTCACAATACAAGATGCAAGTGGTGTCGCTAAATGAGGCTGGAATTAATTTTGGAAAAGGATTTGATGGCAAAGAGCAGCTCGAAAATATACTACTAGTCAAAGACTCTACTTATAATATGGCTGGCTATGAAATTACATATACTGGTCGTAGAGCAGAAAAAAATGATCAAATTTATTCTGTGGATTATGTACGTAAAACGGGTGATAAAATTACCGAAAAATTTACGCTCACACCTTATGTAGTCACCAACAAAAAGATGGGAAACTCATCGAATCCAAGTACTAAGCATTATTTAACCAAAGATATTTTCACGCATATAGTAGCAGCCGCAGACTATGAAAACGCCAAAGATACTACCACTCAGGTAGATGCAGCCGTGGGGGATACGTTCTATTTAAAATCAAACTATGTGGTATTTGAATCTGTAGATCCAAAACCAAAAGTAGATATAGCAGACGAAGGCAAACTAGCCGTAGCGGCTAATCTCAAAATAAGTGATTTGTATGGTATGGACGAAAAAGCAAACCCGCTATTTTTTATAGATCAGCAAAATAATAATGAGATAACTACGCATCCTTACAGCAACGATGCATTAGGATTGAGTATAAATGTGCTAAAAATAAATCCCGATACACGTAAATTTACTTTTACCATTACCCAAAAAGAATTGAAGAGTGACTTTGTGATAATGAAAGCGATTATTTTTCCATATATCAATCTTGTATGGCTAGGTGGAATTATGATTTTCTTAGGCTCATTTATGAGCATGTGGCAACGCAGAATGAAAAAGGAAATCGCAGTTTAGATGCTTACACTTTGGCACTTCTATTTCTAAGTAAATGATCGGCTAATACTAATGCAGCCATAGCCTCTACGATAGGCACGGCTCTAGGTACTACACAAGGATCATGACGACCTTTGGCTTCGAGCGAAATAAATTCCCCTTGGTCATTGATGGTTTCTTGTGCCTTGCCGATAGTCGCTACTGGCTTAAAAGCTGTACGAAAGAAAATATCCATACCGTTCGAAATGCCTCCTTGTACCCCGCCAGAATGATTCGTTTTCGTTATAATTCGTTGATCTTTTGTTTCAAAAAAATCATTATGCGTAGAGCCTCTCATAGCTGCTGCTACAAAACCCTCACCTATCTCAAATCCCTTGACAGCATTGATACTCAGCATCGCCTTCCCTAAATCTGCTGGGAGTTTATCAAACACTGGCTCACCCAATCCCACTGGACAGTTTTTGATAACACAACTTATCACCCCTCCTACAGAGTCTAAATCTGTTTTTGCAGTAGCGATTTCTTGTTCCATTTTGGCAGCCCAATAAACATCGGGGCAGCGCACCAGATTATTTTCTCTTGTAGCAAAATCCAATTCACTGTAATGCTTATCTATTTTTATTTCCCCCACTTGCGACACATACGCAAAAATCTCAATCCCATAAAACCCAATCAGCGCCTTAGCTACAGCTCCTGCGGCTACGCGCGCGGCCGTTTCTCGAGCAGATGAGCGACCTCCGCCTCTATAGTCTCGAGCGCCATATTTTTGATCGTAGGTAAAATCAGCATGTGAAGGACGATACACATTTTTGAATATATCATAATCTTCGCTTCGATGGTCTATGTTTCTGATAAAAAGACAAATAGGCGAGCCCAATGTTTTACCTTCAAAAACACCACTCAAAATCTGCACCTTATCGACTTCTGTGCGAGCCGTAGTCAATGCAGACTGTCCTGGTTTGCGCATGTCCAAATCAGTCTGAATAAGCTCCTCGGTGATTACTAAACCTGCCGGACAGCCATCTATCACTACACCTATGCCCTCGCCATGCGACTCGCCAAAAGTGGTGATACTAAATAATTTTCCAAATTGATTTCCTGCCAAAGCTATTTTTTATCTTGCTCTAAAATCATTATTCTAAATTGCATTTTCAAATAAAAAATGAGGAAAGACCATCGTTGAACTCAAAAATGGATGTAAAAAATATGGCTATTTGAATTGTTTTTTCTTTAGAACATTGTCTCGTCATCGTTTAGCTAAGCGCAAAAAGAATGCTCCAGTTAATTTGTTTGTAACAAAAGCTATAACTATTTTAATCTTACTAGACCTTTCACTCCTGCAAAATCCCTACCACTTGAATACAAATAGTCAACAGGATTTTCCCGTGTCTCGTCCTCGTTTAGCGAAGCGCAACGAGGATGCTCCATTTCTTTTTGTTTGCAACAAAAGCTATAACTATTTTAATCTTACTAGACCTTTCACTCCTGCAAAATCCCTACCACTTGAATACAAATAGTCAACAGGATTTTCTACTACTGCTTATACTACTGGATTTAAATGAATGTAATCTACTTTTGGGTCTATCATTTCGATGTTCGTTTTATCTAAAAAAAGAGCATGGTTGTCCTCCTTCCAAAACTTATATTTAGTGATACAGCTATCTTTTTTACCTTCTTGCTCAAAGTACCAAAGCAACCAAGCTTTTCTACTTCCTTCGTTTGTGTCTATCTCCTTTATTATTTTTGGCTGTGTGTTTCTTAAACTCTCGAATAAAAGCAGATAACTCAATTCCTTCTTTTGCACTAGCAATAAGGTGTAAAGGCTTGTCATCAAACACCACGCATACACTTCGAGTCCTTTTTCTGCAATGCAATAATTTAAACTATCTACTATAATAGACTTGTAGGTAGGGCGAATAAAAACATCTAACCATCCCACTACCGTGAATGTCAAAAAGTAAACACCTTGCTGATCTGATATATAATATCTATCGCCACTCATGCTCCAATTTTAATCTTTTGGCAATAAAATGCAAATTAATAGGACATCCTCGTTGCGCTTCGCTAAACGAGGACGAGAATGTAACGAGAGAGGGGTTTTAGTCTTTAACCTGTAAACTTATTTTAGGACGAGACAGTCAACTATTTAGCTAAAATCACTTTTTTTATAGTCAATCCATAGCCTGAATAGAAATGAAAGAAATATTGCCCATTATCCAAATCATTTAGATTCAAAGTCTTTACTGTGTTTGAAAAATACTTTACTTCTCTACCCAAAATATCTGCTACTTTTATGTAATCAAATTCGCCTGACACTATGATTTTATCGATGGTTGGATTTGGATACACTTCTATCTCTTTACTTACTATACTTTCATCTATTCCATTCGGAAAATTAGCTACGGTATATGAGTATTTGAAAATACTATCTTTGGTGATAGCTATTGCTGTCACTCTATTTCCCTGTTTTTTGCTCTCACACTTTTCTGCATACCCCAATCCTGTCATTTTAGTCCAAGTAGCACCTCCATCGTTAGTAATAATAGCTCCTCCTATACCCGCTAAAATACCATTTCGTTCATCTGAAAAACTACCACAATCCACTCTATTACTTCCTCCATTAGGAAAAAAAGTTTTTATCCCTTGTGATATATCCGTCCATATTTTACCATTATTGGTTGACTTAAAGAAACTATTTATTTTGGTAGAAGAATTATAAGTAGCTACATACAGCGTGTTTAATGCAGGGGTAGAAAGAAATCTAATCGAATAATCAATATTATCGGAATAATTTGGGATAATAACTGAGCTATCTCTATCCAAGAAGCTATTTTGAGTAGAATAAATACGCCCATTTTTACAAGACAAATAATAAGTGCCTAAAGCTTGCCCTTTTTTAATATCATATATTCTGCTGCTCAGTCTGCTTTTAATCATTGCACTTCCTATCCCTGGATAATAGAAATCACTATCTACAGCTAGTACTCCGTTTGAAGTGCTTTGGAAGTCTCCATTGTAGTATAGAAAAAAGCCTGTTTTTTGAGCAGTAAAATTAACATATGGGTTAATAAATGAGGGAGTCCATGTAGCACCGCCATCATTGGTAATCGTTATTTTTTTCAACCATTGCTTATCAACTGGTTGAGATAAATCCATGAGTGCACTAAAATAATAGCCATTATTCTTGTCGGTAAACGAAATATCAAATCCAATTTCAGCTTGTTGAAAAGTCGTTACTGGATTGGAGGCATAATAAGGAGATTGTGTCCATGATACCCCTCCGTTGGAAGTACGTAGATCCCTGGGTTTTATGGTATTGGTGTCAGGAATTGAAGTCTGCAAAAAGGAACGTGTAATGTGAAAAACTGCACTATCCACTACGGCTAGATTTGTATGTTCACGTTGAAAAGAACTATTGGGTGTAATATTTTTCCATTGAGCATAGCTTGGTGAGAAAGCTAAAAAAATAAGCAAAAGAGTAGATAAATATCGCATGCTATTTTTTGTAAATTTTTTTGTAAATTTAGATTATTTCTTCTCAAAAACAAAAGGTCAAAACACCAAGCTGTCATGTGACTTTGTTTGATTTCATTTCGCTCAAGTTTTAGTGAGATACTAAACATACTTGCACTAGAGAGGATCACAATAAAATAGATTATACTAAATTGCATTTTCAAACAAAAACTATGCAGTCTATTTTACTAAAAAACATAAAAGGTCTTGGGGGAATTTTAGGAAAAGATATTTCTTGTCTCAAAGGCAAAGCCATGAGCAACTTTGAGGTCATAGAAAATGCTTTTTTAAGGGTCGAAAAGGGCATTATCGCTGATTTTGGAGCGATGGCAGATTGCCCAGACTGGTCGGGCGAAATATTAGACGCTACAGGACAATTCGTACTGCCTGCTTTTTGTGATTCGCATACGCATTTGGTTTTTTCGCATTGGCGAGAGGGCGAGTTTATAGACAAACTCAATGGTCTTTCTTATGAAGAAATAGCTAAAAAAGGAGGCGGTATTTTACAGTCTGCCAAACGATTGGAAGTAGCTACAGAAGAGGAGTTGATAGCCTCTGCCTTAGAGAGATTTACCGAAATTCAACAAATGGGAACTGCTGCGGTAGAAATCAAATCGGGCTACGGGCTGAGTGTAGCAGGCGAATTGAAGATGCTTCGAGTTATCAAAAAGCTAAAATCATTGTCGCCTTTGACCATCAAAGCCACCTTTTTGGGAGCGCACTCCTACCCTATGGAGTATCGCCAAAACCATGATGGATACTTGCGTTTGATAGAGGAAGATATGTTGCCTGTGATAGCTGCGGAAGGCTTAGCAGATTATATAGATGTGTTTTGTGAAGATGGATTTTTTTCTGCCGAAGAAACAGATCGACTCTTGAAAGCTGGAGCGAAATACGGATTATCCCCAAAAATCCATGCAAACGAACTCAACTATTCTGGCGGAATAGAAGTAGGTGTGAAAAATAACGCTCGTTCAGTAGATCATTTAGAATGCACCGGTACTGCTCAAATCGAGGCGCTACTTGCATCAGA
The DNA here is from genome assembly GCA_937894725.1 of uncultured Bacteroidota bacterium. Lineage (GTDB taxonomy): Bacteria > Bacteroidota > Bacteroidia > Chitinophagales > LD1 > CALAYL01. The sequence goes on along the minus strand of CALAYL010000037.1, from coordinate 43,506 downwards.
AACCATGCCTACGGTGCTGCCCACTACTGCTTTTTTCTTAAAACTGCCTTATGCCCCAGCTCGCAAAATGATAGATGCAGGACTACCCGTAGCCTTAGCTAGTGATTATAATCCGGGTTCATCGCCAAGTGGCAATATGCCCTTTGTGATTTCGCTAGCGTGCATACATATGAAAATGCAAACCGCAGAGGTACTCAATGCTTGCACTATCAATGGAGCGTATGCTATGGGTGTAGAGCATGTGTTGGGGAGTATCACGGTAGGTAAAAAGGCAAACTTGATCATTACCGAAACGATACCATCGCTTGATTTTATACCTTACCGTTTTGGTTCAAAATGGATTTCACAAACGATTGTAAATGGTGGCTGCTAAATCATCTTTCATACAAAGTGTAGTGAACTGCACCTGCCCGCGATGCAGGGAGGGTGAGTTGTTTGTAGATAAGCGCCACTATAAGCTATCTACCCTATTGGCAATGCATTCAAAATGCGCCAAATGTGGTCAGGATTTTGAAATCGAACCTGGTTTTTATCTTGGTGCTATGTGGGTCAGTTATCCTTTTGTGATTGGGTTTGAGATACTATTTTTATTGATTGGGGTATATGTTTTTCAACTCGATTTGCTGTTGGGATTTGTGTTTGCTACTGTGCTATTGCTTGCTATTGGTCCATTCATATTGCGTATAGGCAGGTCGCTATTTCTTCACTTGAATGTGAGATATAGAGGCTACTAAAATCAAAAATCACTTTTCTTAATCATTATCTTCCCCCTTTGATTTAAACAATGCACCCAATTTTATTTTAATCCCTGCGTTTAAAATTCTACCTTCGAGTGAGCCATATATTTCCTTGAAGGCAGGCGTGCGAAATGTAGGATTAGCAAGCACTACAGGACCAAATGAAGTTTGGCGTATATTCAATATGTTTTCAAGATTAGCAAAAAGCGTAAAGTACCTGTGAATGTATTGTCCATTGATACCCATCTCCCAAATACCATGCGTTGGAGTACCATCGCTCAGATTAGCGGGGCTGTAGTAGTAACAATCCATCCCTATCGAAAATAAGTCTTCTTTTTCATAACCCACCAAAATACCCACAAGGTGCTTAGAAGTGAGCGCTGCAACAGATTTTACTTTATTGATATTCAAACTTTGATCTTGCAATGTATAGCTAAGCTTTAGTCCCAGGCCGCGATAAACCAACTGTAGAGTTGTTTCTATACCACGGCCTTGAATAGTGCCAGCTTGTGTTTCATACTGCGTATAAAACTGCCCTTTATAAAGCATTTTTGTAGGCAGTAGTGGCTGCCAAATATTGGTAATAAAATACATGTTATTGAATACAATCTTAAAACCTCGCAAGGATGGAGAACTCACTTTCAAGTCAAGTGTGCCACCTAAGGAAATTTCTGGTTTGGCGAGCGAAGGGTCGATGGGCAATACATTTCGATAAAAAGCCTCTTCGCTTTCATCTTGAAAAATAGTAGGCAATTTATAACCCATTCCTATGTTTACCCTTGTTTGAAATAGCTCATTCCATTTTTGCAGCCAAGCTATTTTAGGTAACGGCAGTACACCATACTTCGTATTATAATCTAGCCTAAAACCAGCTTCCAAAATAGTTTTCTCGTTGATGTTGAAACGCTCATTGACAAATAGACCGAGTGTGTATAGTTGGTAGTTTTTATTAGTCGTCATGGAGGTATCAGTCTCAGAAAACTTTTCTGTCCTAAGATCAATTCCATATTGAATTATATGTTTTTGAAGACGGGTCTCGCCCACTACTTCCGAAAAGGTAGCAAGTTGAACACCAGTAAACGAATAATTCGGTACCGTTAAATTTCGGCTATATCTATTGATGCCATTAATCAAGCTGATAGTCGTTTTTGTAAGCAGTATATCTGCTCGAAATTTTGAAGAAAATGCTTCGCTCTTATTTCGTTCTATATAGGAATATAGTGTGTCGTTTTTTTTCTGCAATGCAAGCATAGCTCCACCTTCCCTATCCTCTTTAGTGTAGGTCAATCCAGCATTTAACCTAAATTTTTCGGAGGCCCACCAATAAAGATCTGGAGCTATTTGCCAGCGATTTATTTTGGCGTAATCAGAAAATTTATCCCCATTCCAATCTACTGGATTTTGCCATCGATATTGTCCTAATAAGTTAAATCCAAATTTACCAAACCGTTGACTAGCATAAACAGCAGCATCTACCGATTTTGTACTTTCTGCATTTATCAATATATCGTAAACTGGTTTCTCGGTAGGTTTATTGGATATAAAATTAATCACTCCCGATATAGCGTCACCTCCGTAAAGTGTAGATGCAGAGCCCTTGATAATTTCGACTTGGCGGAGCATCATGGGCGAGGTTTGTGGTAATGATAAATACTGCGATAGCCCGCCAAACAAGGGTAATCCGTCTTTTAATATCTGTACATACTTACCTCTAAGCGATTGTAAGCGAATATTGAATGCGCTACTAGAAGCTGAGGTGCGCTGGAGTTGTACCCCTGTTTGTTCTTTTAGCGCATGCGATACGTCAGATGGCTTATCGAGCGAGCGTTCGTTTAGTTCCTCATTATCGACCACTTCGAGTCTTGTAGCCAGACTAGCAATTTTGGCCTCATTTCGGTTTGTAACTACAATAACATCTTTCTGCTTGGGTGCCATATTCTCCAAGAAAATAAGCATTGTGTCTCTCTCCATTTTTTTATCCCGGACTGTAAGATGCTTCGAAAAGTAGCCAGTTGCGCTCACTATATAACTCTCGCCTACAGATAAAATAAAGTAGCCAGCACTGTCTGCCACTAAAGAAATCAAGGAATTTTTATCTACTATTTTAGCAGAAAAGAGTTTTGTTGAAGCATCTTCGGATAACACCAAAACTGTTTGGTACTGTGCATTTACATGCAAAGACACCAATACCATAACGCCTAAAAACAAACTTCGAAATATCTTAATCAATTAAAGTTTTTTTATAAAATTAAAATCTTTGGTAGCATTTTTGTAGTTTAAAGAAAAGTTGTTTAAGTGTAATTTCTTTCATTTGTTCAACTTAAATTTTTTATTTGCACTCATACTCAATAGATACAATGGCAAAAAAACTGGTAATAGTGGAGTCCCCTGCAAAGGGCAAGACAATCAATAAATTTTTAGGCGATGGCTACGAAGTAACTTCTAGCTATGGTCATATACGTGATTTGCCTTCGAGCGGACTAGCTATAGATTTAGAAAATAATTATGAACCTGCTTACGAAATAAGTGAAGACAAGGAGAAGGTAATTAAAGAATTGAAAAAGCTAGCTAAGAATGCAAGCGAAGTACTACTAGCCACGGATGAGGACCGTGAAGGTGAGGCTATAGCGTGGCATTTATGTCATGCCTTAAATTTAGATCCGCTCACGACTAAACGTGTCACATATACTGAGATAACCGAAAAGGCAGTTAAAAAAGCAGTAGAAAACCCTCGACTCATTAATCTAGATTTAGTGAATGCTCAACAGGCACGAAGAGTACTCGACAGATTAGTGGGCTATGAACTTTCGCCTGTGCTTTGGAAAAAAGTAAAACCATCGCTTTCAGCTGGTAGAGTACAGTCCGTATCTGTACGTATAGTGGTAGATCGCGAGCGCGAAATACAACAATTTAACCCTACCTCTGCCTATAAAATACAAGCTATTTTTGAGGTAAAGGATGGTAGCAAAACCACGCTGTTAAAAGCCGAAAGCAATGAAAAACCTGCTACACTCAAAGATGCTGAAGCATTTTTAGAAGGATTGAAAGCAGCTGTTTTTTCAGTAAAAGGTACGGAGAAGAAACCTACCAAACGTACACCCTCTGCTCCTTTCACCACTTCAACATTGCAACAAGAGGCGAGTAGAAAATTAGGATTCTCTGTTTTAAAAACCATGATGGTAGCCCAACGTCTCTACGAAGCGGGACACATCACTTATATGAGAACAGACTCCAATAGTTTATCGGAGCAGGCGCTAGAGTCTATTCGACAAGAAGTAGCGTCTCGCTATGGAAATAAGTATCACAAACGCAGACAATTTTCTACTAAAAACGAAAGTGCACAAGAAGCTCACGAAGCCATCAGACCTACCTATGCCAACAATACAGCTGTATCAGACGAACGTGATGAGCAGCGATTGTATGAGTTGATTTGGAAACGTTCGGTAGCTTCACAAATGAGTGATGCAGAATTGGAAAAAACCACTATCACTATAGAAAACAACAAAAATAATAAAGAGTTCTTTGCCCAGGGTGAGGTAGTGTTGTTTGATGGATTTTTGAAAGTATATACAGAATCATTGGATGACGAAGAAGATGATACTGACGTTGAAAAAGAAGATGTGCTTTTACCACCATTGAGCAATGGACAGTTGCTCCCAGTGCGTGAGATTACTGCTATAGAGCGTTTTAGCCGGCCATCCGCAAGATATACAGAGGCTTCGCTAGTGAAAAAACTAGAGGAACTCGGTATCGGTCGTCCTTCTACTTATGCTCCTACTATCAGCACTATTCAAAAACGAGGATATATTGTAAAAGAAAGCAGAGAGGGTGTTTCGAGACAATACAACCTAGTATTGCTAAAGGACGATGTTATCAAAAAAGAAAAGAAAACGGAGATTACAGGAGCTGAAAAAATGAAACTTTTTCCTACCGATGTGGGTGGCGTGGTAACGGATTTTTTGGTCGAAAATTTTCCAAAAATATTAGACTTCGGTTTTACAGCTAAAGTAGAACGACAGTTTGACGAAATAGCTGAAGGCAAACAGGAATGGCATAAAATGATAGATGAGTTTTATAAGCCATTTCATGAAAATATAGAGACGACAACCCGCGATAGCAAGCGCGCCACAGGTGAGCGAGCATTGGGTGAGCATCCAGAGTCTAAAGAGCCCATTATAGCTCGTGTAGGACGTTATGGCCCTATGGTACAAATCGGCTCTACGGAAGACGAAACAAAAAAACCACGATTTGCAAAACTAAAGCCTACACAGTCTATTGAAACAATTTCCTTAGAAGAAGCGTTAGACTTATTCAAATTGCCTAGAAGTCTAGGCGAATTTGAGGGCAAAGAAGTAAAAACTAATATCGGAAGATTTGGCCCTTATGTACAGCACAACAGTAAATTTGTGTCTATCAAAAAAGATCAAGATCCATACGAAATAAGCTTAGAAGATGCTATCAAGCTGATAGAGGAAAAACGGGTGAGCGATGCGAATAAATTCATAGCAGAATTTAGCAAAGAAGACATCCAAGTACTTATGGGTCGATATGGCGCTTATATCAAAAAAGGAAAAGAAAACTATAAAATACCAAAAGGTGAAGAAGCTAATACCCTTACCGCTGAGCGATGTTTAGAAATAATAGCCGAAGCAGATAAAAGTCCTAAAAAACCAAAACGAAGTTTTAAGAAAAAATAAATCATGAAAGCCACTGAAATAAGCGCCCTAATAACGCTACTTGATGATGATGATCAAGAAGTGGTGGCGCACGTTTCAGAAAGAATAAAAAGTCTTGGCAAAAGTATCGTTCCTACTCTGGAGAAAGTTTGGAACCCAGACTTTAACCCTATACAAAGTGAGCGGTTAGAAAATTTAATTCACGAAATCCAGTTTGAAGATTTACTACATGCTATCGAAGTATGGCGTGAAACGCCTACCGTTGATGTATTGAAGGGGTATTTTTTGATTTCGAGTTATTTTTTTCCTGATTTAAATTTTGATGAGATAGAAAGAAAAGTGAAGAAAATTCGTCAAAAGATATGGATAGAACTCAACTATAATCAAACTCCATTAGAACAAGTACAGATTTTAAACCATGTATTTTATTACCATCTGGGATTTTCGGGCGATCAAAATGCAGCCTCAAATGCCGATTTCTGTATCAACCATGTACTCGATACAAAAAAAGGAAATCCTATCTCGCTCGGTTTGCTATATATATCGCTTGCGCAGAGTTTACAACTACCCATATATGGTGTACGATTGATAAACTATTTTATTTTGGCATTTTGTAAAGATCCATCATTTGGAGAGAGAAACGAAGGGCAAGAAAGTGATGTACTTTTCTATATAAATCCATTCCAAAAAGGAGTCATTTTTTCAAAAAATCAAATTGCCGATTACATCAAGCGAATGAATACCCCAGCTAAATCTCAATACTTTAGTCCAACAAATTCGACTGAAGTAATTATCGAACTTATTGATTATCTAATTTTTATCAATGAGCAAAACAACAGTTTCGATGTTGCAACAGAATTGAAATTGATTAGAAAAAAAATCGGATAAAAACTTTGCTTTAAAGAGAAGTGCCATTATTTTTGTGTCAAATGTCATGAATATGAAAAAATACTCTGTTAAAGATGACATCCCTGCTGTAGTAAGTGAGCCAATTATCAATTTTGGATTTGATACACCTACCTCTATTAGTGCAGCGCGCGAAGGAGTTACTTTTCGCTTTTTGTTAGATATATCAAATCAAATGTCCTTGAGTTTAGCCGAGCTTAGTGAGGTACTACACGTGTCATTGCGTACGTTGCAGCGGTATGTTCCCTCCAAAAAGCTCGATACCGATGCATCTGCTAAGGCATTGCAGTTGGCAGCTATTTTTAAATTAGGGGTAGCCGTTTTTGGCTCAGAAAAAGCCACCACCACTTGGCTCAATAGTCCTGTGGCCGCATTGGGTGGTCTATCTCCAAAAACGTTTTTCGATACTCCTTTTGGCTTCACCCTTTTAGAGGAGGAACTCAACCGTATTCAACATGGCGTTTTTTCATAATGCAGCTATATAGAATAGCAAAAACTGAATTTATTCGTGATTTGAGCGGCTATGGCGCATCACGGAGCAACAATCGATGGAACTCCAAAGGCATGGAAATGCTTTATACCTCCACTGCTCGTTCACTAGCTTTGCTCGAAGTCATGGTGCATGTACCTATCAATTTACTCAAAGACATGGATTTGTCGATTATAACACTCGAAATAAACCCAAAGCATATCACCGAAATCAGCGATTTACCCAAAAGCTGGATGTACGATACTAAAATGATGAGAAATGTAGGTGACCGATGGCTAAGATCATTAAAATCAGTAGGATTGATAGTACCCTCAGCTATTATTCCTGAAGAGAAAAACATGTTACTAAATCCCAATGTCAATGGATTTTCAGCACATGTGAAAGTGCTAGACGTAACCAAATTTGAGGCAGATAAACGGCTAAGTAGCTTTAACTTTTCCTCGTAGCCGAGAGCAAATAAGCTTTTATGAAATCATCTAAATCACCATCGAGAATCGGCTGTACATTGCCAGTTTCGTATCCAGAACGGGTATCTTTGATGAGTTTATAAGGATGCAAAACATAATTGCGTATCTGTGAGCCCCACTCATTTTTCATCTTTGTGCCTTCAAGTTTATCGCGAGCTTCGTTGCGCTTTTGCACCTCCATTTCGTATAGTTTAGATTTAAGCATTTGTAAGGCTCGATCTCTATTTTCATGTTGTGAACGAGTGATCTGGCAACTTACGATAATACCCGATGGTAAGTGCCGGAGGCGGACAGCTGTCTCCACTTTATTCACATTTTGTCCACCTGCACCACTAGCTCTAAAGGTATCCCATTCTAACTCCGAAGCAGGCACTTTGATATCTATTGTATCGTCCACGATTGGATACACAAAAACGGAAGCAAAGGAGGTGTGTCGCTTTGCATTTGAATCAAAAGGTGAAATACGAACTAGTCGATGTACTCCATTTTCACCCTTCAAAAACCCATAAGCAAACTCACCTTGCACCTCTATCGACACAGACTTTATACCAGCCACATCGCCATCTGTTCGGTCAAGTTCGCTTACCTTATAACCCTTGCGATCTGCCCACATCAGGTACATACGCAGCAGTATTGATGCCCAATCACAACTTTCAGTACCACCAGCACCCGCATTGATTTCAAGTATCGCACTAAAACTGTCTTCGGGCTGATCGAGCGTAGATTTGAATTCCAAATTCTCCACTTCATTTTCTGCTTTTGCAAAGGCTACTTTCAAGTCATCTTCTACGGGTTCGCCCATTTCCAAAAACTCTCGGGTTAATTTTGCATCATCTACGGCTGCTAAAGCTACTTCATAACTTTGTACCCAAAATTTTTCGACTTTGGCTTCTTTCAAAAGCTGCTCTGCCTGTTTGGGGTTATTCCAAAAATCGGGATGCGCAGCAGTGTTTTCGTGTTGGAGTAGTTGTAGTTTTTTCTCACTTATTTTTAGAAAATTAGCAATATTATCGAGCCTATCTTGAAGTTGTTGGATGTTTTCGTTGGTCACGGTGAGCTGTTATTGAGTTGCGAAAATAGCAATCAAATCTAAAATTGACTAAAAAGCATCGGGTATATGATGAATTTGGGGTGCCCCATTTTCAAATACAATAGCGATCACATCAAAACGAAAGAGAGTTTTCACCTCATTTTCCTCCATATATTGGAGTGCGGCCTCCATCAGTTTTTCCTGCTTTTTTTCGCTTATTGCTTCTTCAGGAAAACCAAATTTTGCGGTAGAGCGAGCTTTTACCTCAGAGAAAACTAATATACCTCCCGACATTGAAATGATATCAATTTCAGCATGCTTGTATCTATAATTTTTAGCCAAAATTTGATGCTCTTTGGCGATTAAAAAATCAACTGCAATAGCCTCTCCTCTTTGCCCTAATTCATTATGCAATGCCATTTATTCTTAGTTCTATCACACCAAAAGTATTGCTTTTTTTGAATCTAAAACATATCTTCGTTTCAATAACCTATTCACTATCGAAACAAGCCTCATTCACTGACCAATACTACACATAAAACCACACATCAATTCAATAAATTATGAAAAAAATATCGTGGGGCGCTGCTATTTTAAGGACTATAATTCTACTCGCTGTTATCTCTATATCGGGTTGCAAAAAAGAAGAAAAAACTAACCTAGATGTTTGCTTGAGTAGCTATCAAGAAGACATACTGATAGTAGCTGATTACGAAAGAGAGGACTTTTGTAAACGTTCTATCATCTATCGAAGTACAGACAATAAAAACTATGGAGTAGTAGGTGAGATTAAAACAGAAAATGTAAAAAATGGACAAGGTGTTTTTATTGATACTAGCTTGATTTTTGAAGGTGAGTATTTTTATAAAGTAAGCTATGGCAATATGTTGAGCAAAGAAAACGCAATACATTTCAAGAAAGGAAACAACCCCGTGCGCATTTTTCCTAATCCTTTTTCTGATTCTTTGACTATTGCATACAACCCTACTTGTATGCCTTACGATGCGCAAATTTTTGATTTGGTAGGTCGCCTTGTTTTCTCCGAAAATCAAATCTCAACTAATCAGAAGCAACTCCATTTGACAACTTTACCAAATGGTATTTATCTCCTCAAAATCACCATTGGCACTAAAACATTTGCGTATAGGGTGCTAAAGCAATAGTCAACTTAATATCAATAAAATATGACAAAGCATTTAACTTTCTTGCTATTTTTTCTTGCACTTACCGCCTGCAAAAAAGAGCCTAAACAATCCATTTCCCTCTGTGCATCGCAGTATAATGAGGTCATTGATTTGTACGTAAAGTTTTGCACAACAGATAAGGGAAAACGAGCGATTATATATAGATCAGAAAGTAATCAACCATTTGAAATCATCAAAGAAATCAACCCCACCAACATCAAAAATGATTCACTATTTGTGATAGATACGACCTTGAAATTTTCAGGTAATTATGCCTACAAAGTTAGCTATGGTGGGGTAGTTAGTGATGCGATAGCCGTAAATTTCGACAAAGATGCAAAATCAATTTACATCCCAACTACAGTAAAAGACACACTGACTATCAAAGCCGATTATAACTGCTCTACTTACAATTTTCAACTCTATAATCGCTGGGGAGAGTTAATTATAAATAAACAATACCTAACTGGAAATCTAGCATTCGACATCTCAAAATACCCAAATGACACCTATGTTTATAGACTAATTTTAGGAAAAAGAGAAATTCGCAACACTGTTGCTTTTACCCACTAATCGTTTTCACCGCTAGTGTAAGACGGCTCACACATACCAATTTTCCCTCCTCGCTTTCAATCCGAATATCCCAGACCTGGGTGCTTCTACCTATATGAATAGGTCTTGCCGTACCTACTACATAGCCCTCTTTTACCGATGAAATGTGATTGGCATTAATCTCTAACCCCACCACTATTTCCTTTCCAAATTCTACACAACAAGCCCCAGCATAAGAGCCCAGTGATTCAGCCAATACACAAGATGCCCCGCCATGCAATAAGCCATAAGGCTGGCGTGTGTTTTTATTTACAGGCATTTTAGCACATAAAAAATCATCCCCCACATCTGTAAATTCAATACCCAGGGTATGATCAATATGTGCTTTGCCAAATAATGAGGCAATTTCTTTTGAAGGTCGGGTCTTCCAAATCATGCTGTTAAAATTTTTACTAATTTGGTGAAAATAATCAAACACGCACAACTTTTATTTTCATGAAAAAAGTAGTTTTATTAGGGGCAGGCAAATCAAGTATTTATATCATAGATTATCTATCGAAGATAGCGGATAGCAATGGATTCCAGATCATAGTAGCGGATTTGAATGCACAAAATCTGAGTGATAGATGCAAGGACAAAAACTGTAAACAAATCTTGCTACCCAATACAGATTTTACGCATATTGAAAGCCTAATTCAAGATGCCATTTTGGTTATTTCGATGCTGCCCGCTAGTTTACACCCTATTGTGGCAAAGTACTGTTTGAAATATAGCGCACATCTCATAACGCCTTCGTATGTCTCTGATGCAATGGAGGCATTGGATAAAGAAGCCAAAGCAAAAGGGATTATATTTTTAAATGAAATGGGATTAGATCCAGGCATTGACCACATGAGTGTGATGAAAACACTCGATGAATGGCGTGCAAAAGGAGCTAAAATCATTGGTTTGAAGAGCCATTGCGGAGGACTTGTAGCGCCAAAATCAGATACCAATAGTTGGCATTACAAAATCAGTTGGAACCCCCGAAATGTAGTGCTGGCGGGTGCAGGAGATGGCTATATTCAATATAGAGCAGATGGGAGTTTAGTTCAGCTTCGTTACGCAGATTTATTTTCTCACACTAGCATAATCGAGTCAAACAAGGGTGAGAAATACGAGAGCTATCCCAATCGAGATTCATTGAAATATGAATCACTTTATGGCCTAAGGGAAGCGGCCACTCTCTACAGAGGCACCCTAAGAATGGCGCCATTTTGCAAAGCATGGGACACATTGGTAAAGGCAGGTTGTACGAGTACAAACACCCCTTTCCCTATTTTAAAAAAGGAAGAAATAGCCAATAAGGAAATAGCCGAGATGCTGGAGGAAGTAGGTGTTTTTGCTATACAGCCATCTCAAATTATGGCTGTAGATGTATTACAAAATTTAATCGAAATAGCGTGGAAAATGGAGCCTACCGATGCCGATAGAGTAGTGATGATACATGAGTTTGATATAGCACATGAGGGAAAACAATTTTCACTAGTATCATCGCTCACGCTCGATGGCAAGGATGCGCTATATACTGCTATGGCACAAACAGTGGGATTACCAATAGCTTTTGCGGTGGAACTGATTTTAGAAAACAAAATTGAACAACGGGGGGTGTTGTGCCCTTTAGACAAAGAAATTTATATGCCAGTATTGGAAAAATTAGCTACCGTAGGAGTACGCTTTAAGGAAACTATATTTTAACTTCTTAGTTTTTCTTTTAGCCCATGTAAGTACTCAAAGTAAGTACTGGAAATACTTTGCGATAGCTGAAACTGATATAACTGTTCGAAATTAGGCTTATCTAAATTCAATTTTTCTAAAACAATTTTATGCGATAATGCGTCCATATTTGTAGAAAGAAATCTTGAGAATTGAGATAACAATAACCCAACTTTATAGTCTAAATCGAATTTATCCGCACTATGAAATAATGCCGTATGGACACTCCTTTCTACTCCACCTACATAGCCCACTGCTATACCTACCCCTCTCCACAAATCAGCCATTCGAGTCGAAGGAAATAACGAAATAGTATCCTTCAAAACAGGCAATTCGCCTTTTGCATTATACCATAAACTACGCCCCAATCCTTGATCATAGCCCATCAATTGGTTAGCTGTTATAGGTGCAGGGATTAATTTTTGTAATATAGTCACACGCTTTCTAAACAAACCTTCTACATATCCATAACCATCAAAAACTCTTGCTTCCATTACGCTTTTCGCTATGGGAATAGGGCTATTTGAAGGCTGCTTTTTTAGTGCCAATGCCCATCCTAAGCCAATATGAATTTGCGTACTATGTACTCTATTTCTTTCAAGAAAATTTTGCCAATCGCGAAACGCTGTAGTGTGATCAATATCATTTTCTGCGAAACCACAAGCTACCCCCTCGTATGCCACAGACTGGAAAAGATGGTTTTCATTTGTGAGAAAATGATTTATCGTCTCTATATTGTTATCATACGCCAATCCTTGTCCTGCTTTAAAAACAGACTGAATTTTCTGCATTCGTTCAGCTATGGTAGCGTACTTCACTTAGGCGAGTTCTGCCATTTGCTTATAAAACCAAAGTGTGCTCATCTGCTCGCGTACATGGGGCAGAGGCGTAATAGCGCCTTCACCTGTGTAGGTAGATGGATCAGCTTCAAGATTAAATTTGTATGGATTTATAGGCGTATCTTCGGGCAATCCTTTAACAATCGAAGCGGTATATTGAAATATAGACACCGCCATACTTTCCAGTATTCCCATATTTTCCTCTATCTTATCTAAGAGCTCTTTGGGGCCAAACTTATCTTCGATTTCACTTTGAAGTTTATGCATAAAAGGCATATCGAAAACATCTACATATCGCTCAGTAAACATTGCTTTATCGTAGGGATGCCAGGCTATAAAGTGCGCTTGCATCACATTGCTCAATGCTCCAAATCTCGCCCCCACTCCACCTTCTGTAGCAAACAATCTTTTCAAAACAGACATGTTGGTCAGACCTCCATTAATAAAGAGTTTGGTGGTGACCGCCCAATAGATAGCCCAGTCCCAAAAAATCTTGACAGAGAAGATTTGGGTATTGCCCATGAGTGGATATTTGTTTTGATAAATGGGTAACCAAAAATCTAACAATGAAATATATGACTGCTCAAAAACCCTCGCTCTCGCATCTACTTCTTCACCTTCTTTATCTCTTACGATCAAATCTGTAATCCAAGAATTACTCATCGAAATCAAATCAGTGCCTGGGGAATAAAAAGGATCTAGAAAAGCACCCGCTTCGCCTGTTACAGCCCAACGCTCTTTGCCCGAAAAGAATCGTCCAGAATGATGTGCATAATGCTTGAGCACCATAAAATCCATCAGATTTTCAGGCTGTGATACAAGTTTGCCATACACTAATGGCTCATTTACTTTCATCCATTCCAAGGCTTTTTCATAGGTATTATAAGTTTCTAAAGGATGAATCGCAGGATCTGCCACTATACCAAAACTCGTATTTTTTGACCCTAGTGGAATCACCCAAAGCCAATAGCCTTTATCCATAAAATGAACTGTACTGAGATAGCGCAATCGAGGTTCTAAATAATTTTTCCAGTTTGTATCTTCAGACCAATCATCAATATCAACCACGCCCTTCATTCGCCACCATACGGCACTTGCACCATGCTCCATAGGTTGCTGAAATCCAAGTTTTCGCTTCAAAATACTCACTCTACTCGATGCATCCACGACCCATCGACCAGTTACTGTTTGCTCTTCGCCTTGATACTTGTAGCGAACGGTATGCATCGCCTCCCCAAAATCCACATCTTTTGCTATACCTCCTCCTATAAAACGAGTACCTAAAGATTGGGTATGTTTCGTCATATAGTTTTCGAGTGTACCGCGGTCAAGTTGGTGACTTTTTACTTTGAGCAATTTGCGTGGCCCTAGCTCAAGCCTTGAGGTTATATCGCCTTTCGTTTTTGATGGAAAAAAATAGCGCAGCCCATGTTTAGGCAATTCGTGTTCTTCTAAATAATCTTTCATTCCGAGTACATTGCGAAGGTAATAGCTACCTAATTCTACCGTAGATTCACCCACTTTGTGAGCGGCTGTAGCAGCGGCACCTTCTCTTCGCTCTAACACTAAAATAGATAGGTTAGGATTGGCCCTTTTGAGCTGAATAGAAAGAGAAAGGCCAGCAAGGCCACCTCCTAAAATGACGACATCGTAATTTGCTTGCATATTGCTGTTTTTTATTATTTCAAAACTAATGTAATGAAACCAAAAAGCAATGTAAATTGTTCAAATTATTTTGATTTAAAATTAACGATAACTCTAGCAAGCTTGTACACCTACTTTCGCAACAATATCATACTATACCGCTTCCCCCAAAAATGGTTGATACATAAGATAGTATTCAATCGTTTTACTGGCTTATCATTCAGTTTGACCACATCGGGAACTCGCTGATGAAATAAGATTTTGGCACCGAGCCATATCCCAAATGCAGATGAGCTCGCATGTTCGCCAAATAGGTGTTTATAAACCACTTGTTGGATTTCGGGAAAAAGGTGTTTTACTGTTTCTTTCGTGAGAGCATCTTTGGGCGTATCGCCACCTATGCCATTTACAAGTATATCTATATCCGCTATACTTAGCTCATTTTTTGCTAAAAAAACTTTTATTTTTTCTTCAAAATCACTTGGCTTTTTAGGATTGTAGAGCATGGCTAAGTCAGCAATTTGGCAATATGTCTTTTCTGCTTTTTCGGTACCCACCACAAAAAACGTAGCCCCTTCTCCTTGCAATGTGCCCGCACCTTCTGTCTCAAAGAGAGAAAGATTCGAGATATTCTTTTCTCTCAAAAAACCATCTTTCTGCTTTATCTTGTATTGCTCCGTATTTGTTTCATCAAAAGCTCCAAACAATATTCTTTTTTTCGGAAAATCTGTGAGTTGCATCATGGCATCTTGCAGCCCATTTTCAAACGCAAACCCACGATGCGCGTATGTAGTGTTGTACTCATTGCAGTTCATCGCTAGTGCTATCGCCCCCGAAATGGTATTGTAGGTACTCTGCATAAAAAAAGTAGGCGTAAGCAGCTTCTCGTCATTTTCTAAAAGCTCATGCAAAAACTTGCTCGTATCGCCTATACAGCCATAGCCCGAAGCAGCAATAATACCATCTGGGTTGATGAGATTCGCATCTTTAGCCGCGATGCGTGCAGCAGCTAATCCCGCCTTGAGCAATCGACTCATTCTGCGTAGCGCCACTGGGTTGATCCACTCTTTGTAATCTGGAGTTACAAAGGTCAATACATTCTCTGTGTATGTTGTGATCTCCCCTAAAAAGTCAGTATTGTCAAAGGTTTTCTGAGGCGAAATATTACCTATGCCTTGGATGTAGAAATGGGTATTTGAACTCATATGGCTGCATCTATTTTAGAGAACAAAAGAGAGGTATTTGTGCCACCAAAACCAAATGAATTAGAGATGACATGCTTTACAGCAACATTTTTCAACACGCTATTTACTGGTGCAATCGCACACTCGGGCATTTGGGTTTGAAAATTTAGATTACTAAAAACAACCCCATGTTGCAAACTTAAAATCGAATAGATAGCCTCTACACAACCTGCGGCAGCTAAGGTGTGGCCAGTATTGGGTTTTGTAGAACTAAAGTAAGGTATCTTATCTGAAAACAATTTCTGAATTGCTAATGCCTCGGACAAGTCATTGTTTTCTGTACCAGTGCCATGACAGTTGATATAATCGATAGATGAAGGCAAAAGCCCCGCCATATCGAGCGAACGCTGCATGGAGAGGATAGCGCCATCGCCATCGGGTGAAGAGGCGGTTTGGTGGTAGGCATCGTTCGAGTTGCTATAACCACTTAATAATGCTTTTGGCTTTTTATTAGATGCCAGCATCGTCTTTTCAGATTCCAATACGACAAAAGCTGCGCCCTCACCTAAGTTTACTCCCATACGACTAGCATCAAAAGGTCGAGTATGTTCTTTATCTAAAATTTTGAGTGAGTTAAATCCATTGATCGTAAATTTAGATAGCACATCACTACCTCCACAAATCACTCTGTCGAGATACCCATGTTTGATAAGTTCAGCACCTTGTATGATTGCGTTAGAGGCCGATGAACAGGCCGTACTGATCGTGCTCACATGTGCTGTTATCCCAAAAAAATCAGCTATCCGTTCGGTGTGTTCACCTGCATCAGTTCCATGTGCATGCAATCGGAAATCACCTTCTTTGGTGACATCTAAAAGCGCATAGAGATGCCGCTCAAACTCCCTCATTCCACCAACTGTAGTGGCTGAAATAATTCCTGTTTTGAAACTATCAATAATTGAAATATCAGCATCTGACAATGCTTCTTTTGCTGCTATGATACCTAAAAGTGCCGTGCGTGAATAGCCTTCATTTTTGGGCACTCCTGCCATCTGACAAAGAGTACCATCGCTATGCTTTATTTCACATACTGGCAAGGTCTCGCTCCATTCGGAAGCAATTAATGTCAGTTTCCCAATACCTGATTTTTCGGCTAATAGAGAGTGAAGGTTTTCTTGAATATTATCTCCGATAGAGGTAATGAGCCCCATACCAGTAATGAAAACCTGATGGCTCATAACTTAAGACTGTGCTTGGTTTTCGCGAATATAAGCAGCCATAGAAGCTACTGTGTCAAACACTTTTCTTCCCACTTTCGGATCTTCTATTTTTATACCATAGTTTTTTTCGAGCATTACGATAAGCTCTATAGAATCTATAGAATCTAGCCCTAAGTCAGGACCAAAAAGCGGGGCATTTTCGTCAATGTCTTCTGGTGTTAAGCCTTCTAAGTTTAGACGGCTTATAATTTCTGTTTTTAAGGTATAAATCAACTCATCCATAAGGCAAATATAGTAGGAGATTTTAGAATACAGAATAAATTATAGGTGTTAATTGACGTGTTATCACTCTACTATCACCTTTATACAAAAATCAAATTCGAATTTGCTTTCACAGCTGCTTCGATAGGCTCAAAGGTAGTGAGTGCTCGACCGCCTTCTTTAGTGACTACGAGTGAGTGTTCGAAGTGAGCAGAAGGTTTGTGGTCTTGAGTAGCGATGGTCCAATTGTCGGGGAGTGAGTAAATATCTTTACGACCTAAATTTATCATCGGCTCGATAGCAATCACCGCATTTTCGGGCAATACATCGCCTTTTCCAGCTTTACCATAGTTGGGCACTTGCGGATCTTCATGCAATCTAGCGCCTACACCATGCCCAACGAGCTCACGAACACACTTATACGGGTTTTTTCGCTCACAATAATCTTGAATAGCTGCACCTATATCGCCCGTGCGATTGCCTGCCTTGGCTTGAGCCATACCTACAAAAAGCGACTCTTTGGTTACTTGCATTAGTTTTATCACTTCCTCTTTACATCCGAGCAACGCATAGCTGTATGCGCTATCTGCGTGAAAACCATCCTTAAAAACACCAGCATCTACCGAAATCATATCGCCTTCTTTTAGCGCAATAGCGTGTGGTATGCCGTGGACTACTACTTCATTGATACTAATACAAAGTGATGCTGGGTATTTATTATATCCCTTAAACGAAGGACTACCGCCATGGTCGCGAATATATTCTTCTGCAAGTTTATCAAGTGTAAGGCCATTAATACCTGCTTTGATAGTACTCGCAACTAGCGCATGAGCACCTGCCAATATTTTGCCATTCGCTGCAATGATTTCAAGCTGCTCAGCTGTTTTGATGATGATTTTTGCCATAGCCACAAAGAAAAGAAAAAAAATCGAGCGATTAGACTTCTCTCAGCAAAGTACGATGCGATACAAACTTATCTGGAAAAATATCGTTGACCTCCTTTTGTAATGCCGTAGCATGATTGTTTTTATAATCAAAATAATCATTGATCGTTTTAGCTGAATATTGGATGGCATATGCAATGCCGTCAGATTGATCTTCTTCGAGAATGCGCAACATTTTATAACTTACAAAACAGCCTGTAGCCATTACTTTAGGAATATGGTCTTCTTTCATCCATCGAAGCCATATATCATGTACTGTCAAATCAATTTTTATGGTCACATTATAAATAATCATAGGGCTAAAGTTTATCTCCTCGTAGTTGTCTGAACCGCTTGCGCGCTTCTATAACCAGGAGCGAGTTTTGAAAGTCGAGTATTAGTTTTTGATAAAGTTCTTTGGCTTTTTCTTTGTTATTGAGTTCCTTTTCATTTATCTCTGCTAAAAGGAAAAGAGCGTCATCCCCTTTCAAGTCTTTACCGTAACTTTCGATGATATTTTCGAGCAAAGGTACTGCCTTCTGAAACTCTCGTTTGCGTACAAATATTTCAGCTTTTGCATAGGCTATATCGTCATAAAGCACATGGCCAGGGTAGCTAAAAAGCAATGAATCGAGCATTAGATTTGCATCATCATCTTTGTTTTGAAAAGACAACAAATCGGCCTGTGCAAAAAGCTGCATAGGGGCATAAATTGTATCTAAACCAGTGTTGTCGATGATAAAAACAGAAAGATTGATAGCGTCATTTGAGATAAGCTGCGAAGTAGCCGCTTTCAAGATATTCAACTGCTCCTGCGCCCAGTCAAACTCCCCTTTGTAGTAAGATAACTTTGCATTTTTAAAACGAGCCTCTTCGCCCAACGGAGAGTCGCGTTCTTCTTTATCTACCTGCGAATAGGTGAGTTGAGATTCCCACACATCGCCCGAGATAAGGTAAAAATCGCCAAGAGAAAGCTTGGTTTGATTTTTGAGATTTCGGTTGAGTCCGGGCATTTTGATAAGCTCTTCACAAATCGAAATGGCCTCATTTATTTGATGTAAGTAAAACCCCTCCAGGTCAGCTAATTCTTTGATAGATTGTGCGGTCTGTGGTGTTTTTCCATTTTCAGATAAAAAAGTTACATAGTCATTTTTTAATGCTAGCAAATCCGCTTGAGTATAGTTGATTGTTTTGGCTATTTTTTCTTTTCTACAATTGAGCTGATCGGTACGCGCCATTAGGTACAAAGAGGTGCGTGGTTGCTTTGCGGCTACATATTCATATCCGCCTATAGCATCATTATAAAAACCTTCTGTTTGCGCCATTCTCGCTACTTGCAACACTTGGTAGCCATCCGCATTTTTACGTCTATCGAGGGCTTTCATTTGTATCAACGCTGATTCAAAGTCTTTGTTTTGAATGTAAATCCAAGTCAAAAAATCGATACTGATTTCATCCTCAGGCTGCTTTTGGATACGTGTATAAAGCTGCGATTCGAGTGCGTCTTTTAGCTTGTCTCCTCCACGTATAGTTTGCAAAAGATTTTTGGTGCTTTGTGCATTGGTAGGACTTTGCTGTATATAATCCAAAAAGTATGTAGCTGATTTTTTGTAGTCTCCTTGACGTAAAAAAGCTGTACCAAGCAAAGGACTATAATCTATTTTACCGCCAAAGAGTTTTTGGGCTTTTTCATAAACAGCTATTTCATAATTTATCTCACCCAAGGATTGGAAATAATCTGCCGTTTGGCGTATTTCAGTGTCATTTGGTCGAAGGTCTTTCACTACTTTTTCATATTGCTTTTGGGCATTAGCCGCTTCGCCTTTTTGCATATAAAGATAGCCTAGATCAATAGCAAAAATAAGATTGTCGCTAAACTTCTTGATTTGTTTGCGAATCAACTTTTCGGCCTCATCCATGCTTTTTAGTTTATAATAACTAGTCAAAAGTGGGCGATAAAACTCTACAGACTGATTGTTTTTCTCCCAAAGTGGATATAGCAATGAAGCCGCTTTTTCATACTCTTCTTGTTCAAAATAACTTTTTGCCAAAGCTTCATCTCTACCTTGCTGTGCAAATGTAAAAGAGGCAATAAACACGAATAAAAGGGAAATGAGAATCGATTTTTTCACAAGTTAAAAATAAACGATTTATCGAGAGTTTAGCTTGCTTTTGAAAACTTTAAGAACATAGTACAATAAAGCCCCCAAACTATTTGCGATTATATCGTAAATATCAAACTGCCGCTGAGTAGTCAAGGCATGTTGAAGTATTTCAATGACTATGCCATAACTGACGGCTAAAAACAGCGCATTACTGAGTGGCACATGCCATCCCACCATACAAAACCACACAAATACAAAATAAAATATCAGATGCGCTACTTTATCAATACCCATTATAGAAGACTTAGGTATTGAGCTTGGTGGCATCAAGCTCAATACTAAAATAAATGCCGCCCAAACAAGGAGCGGCATTTTATACAATGTGTTTTTTTGAGATAACACTATGCGCCTATCAATATCTTGTATGCTTCAGCATCCATAAGGCCATCTAATTCTGCAGGCTTAGTGATTTCTGCTTTGATAATCCATCCTGCTCCATACGGGTCTGTATTTATTGCTTCTGGAGTGCTATCTAAACCAGCATTAACCTCTAATACTTTACCACTGATAGGCATAAATAAATCTGAAACTGTTTTTACGGCTTCTACTGTACCAAAAACAACATCTTTGGCTACTTCTTCGCCTACCGTGTTGATATCAACATATACTATGTCGCCAAGTTCTTTTTGAGCGAAAAATGATATGCCGATAGTAGCGATATTACCTTCTACGCTTACCCACTCGTGCTCTTTGCTGTATTTTAAATTTGCTGGAAAACTCATAATGTTTATAATTTTTACACAAATATAAGAGTATAGTGAAGTTTATCAACACAAAGTTTTGCACTTCATTTTATCGTGCATTAGAAAGCCAAAGGGAGGGATTGATTTTATCCTTTCCTTTCCAAATTTCAAGATGTACCTTGGTACTCTTCTCCTCACTATCGGTGTAAGCTTGCCCTAAAGTCTGCTTTGTAGAGACATTATCTCCTACTTTCACGCTAGGATTCGCTATATTTGAATACACGGAGAAATATTCTCCATGTTTTACTATCACACAGTTTTGAGTTGTAGGCAGGTAGAAAATACTAATCACATTTCCATCAAAAACAGCTCGAGCACTGGCTCCTGGCTCTGTCTTGAAATCGACCCCATTATTTTCGATATAAACACCTTTGAGTGTAGGGTGCTCATGTCGCCCAAAGTAGGATGTTATATTCCCTTTGGCTACTGGCCATGGAAGACGGCCTTGATTGCTCGCAAAATCGCGCGATAGCTCTACTTCTTTGGGAGTGAGATAAGCCTCTGCTTTATTTTCCGTTTTTGTTGTGGTGGTATTTACAGGTTTATTTTTCTCCGCCTTTGCTTTAGCCAATCTTATCTGCTCTTCGATGATTCGTTGTATGCTAGCATTCAACTTTTGTGCTGCTTTGTTTTTTGCCTCGATTTGTTTTTTTATCTTTTCTTCTTTTTGAGAAAGCGTGCTTATTTCTTGGTCTTTCTTTTTTCGTTCTTTATCAAGCTCTGCCTTGAGTTGATCTTCCTTTTTAAGTTTCACCTCTGCTACATTCTTAGATATTTCAAGTTTGCTTTTTTTGCCTTCTAGTGTCACAATGGTTTTACGGATTTCGCCTGCTTGCGATAATCGATAATTTGATATAATACGGAGATAGTTTTTATGGATAAAACGAGTGTTGTCTGGAAATAAAATAGGTACAGCAGCCTTATCCGCCACCATAGTTTTATAAATCTCGTTGAGCAATTTGGCGTATTTTTCTTTGAGATAGGTGACCGTTGAAACTTTCTGGTCTATCTCTACACTCGTTTTTTCAATGTCCTTTTTAAAACTGTTTATCTCGTTTTTAAACGAGCCTATTTGTTTGTTTTTTTTGTCTATAGATGCGCGAAGTGCTGCTACTTCTTTTTCTGTAAGCTTCTTTTTATTAGAGGTAACCTGAATAGCGCGCTCCATAATAGCGATGTCCTTTTTGAGCTGCAATACCTGTTTTTCAAGTTGATCTTTGCGCTTATCCATTGCGCTGGTTTGCGCAGTAGTATTTGATATACTTAAAATAAACGCTAATGCAACAATACTACCAAAAAGGGAAATCGAGCTTTTCGACTTCGCCATATTTATATATGTCGAGTTCGAGATCCATCTTCTGCTCACCTCTATTAATCTTAATATTTCGTGCTTTACTAAATGCATACCCTTGTAGCCTTTCATAGCTTTCAAAGGTAGCATCCATTTGCTGCTTCTCCATCTTATCTTTCAACAATAACTCGCTGAGTGTATAGTTTTGCATATCTACATTGTGCTGTACGGTATATCGCACATTGTCTTGAGTAAAAATACGCATAGCGTTTGTATTGCTGACAAAAGGTTTTGTGTTAGAAATGAGGAGTGGATTGCCTAATAGAAAGTCTTGTATATCAAAAAGAGAGGGAGTAAATGGCAAAAATCTGTTGAGTGAACTCACTGGTTGTGTGTTTCTTTCATTAGAAAGTTTGTTCCATATTTTTACCGAGTCTCTATCTATCATTGCTCGAATCACTTCTACTCCAAATGGCCCCGTAAACGACACCCATATCAAACTATCTTTGCGCATACGTATATTTGCCACAAACGACATGGCAGTCTGCCCATCATTAAAATCGACTTTCGATTTGATTGAAAAATAGGGAGGATAGCGAGACAATAGCTGCCAACTAGTGTCAGGATAAACTAACACTCGCTGCTCATTTTTGACCGAAGATGCCATGTTTTTAGTTGATTTTCTACAACTCTGTACAGCTACCAAAACGAGCAGCAGTAAAAACGAAACAACAATTTTTTGATTTAAACGCATAGATTATATCCACTAGATTTATTCATCAAATGTAATAGAATGAAAATACATCTACCTAACTTCACAAAATTTGAGAGATATATACTAAGTTTGGCACAAATCTCGATAGTTTTTATCAAACAACTAGAATATGAAAAAAATAGCTTACATAGCCGCTTTTATGTTGATTTTTATAAAAATGAGCATAGCCCAAAATAGTGGTTTTGACTATAAAACACCCCTCAAGAACAAAATAGGTATCGTCAAAAAACTCAATGAAGACATGACTGTAATCACCCAAAAAGGGAATGAAAACATTCGGTATGTAGCTAATAATCTTCCTTTTGAGTACAACAAAGATGGATTGGAGGTGAAGTTCAATGCACTCGAATCTGCTATACCGCCCTATATCCGTATGACAGGGCGCCCTATACAGCTCCAATGCATCAAAGTAAGCAATAGCGACAAGAAAAAATTTGACCTCACGAAACGTAGTTATAAATTAAAAAAGTAAACCCATGTCTGTCATCGTTTCGGATCTCACAAAAAATTATGGCGAGCAATTTGCTCTCGACCACCTTTCTTTTGAAGCACATAAGGGTGAGGTACTTGGATTTCTCGGTCCGAATGGTGCGGGCAAATCGACTACCATGAAAATCTTGACTTGCTTTATTCCTCCTACTTCAGGTACCGCTACAGTAGGTGGAATCGACATAGCCAAAGACCCACTAGCCGTAAGGGCAAAAATCGGGTATCTACCCGAGAGCAATCCCCTATATTACGATATGTATGTGGTCGAATACCTCGAGTTTGTAGCAGGCGTACATAAGTTAGGAGATAAATCTGCTAAACGCATAGTCGATATGATAGAGATGACAGGGCTCGGTCGCGAACAACATAAAACTATACGCCAACTTTCTAAAGGCTATAAGCAGCGAGTGGGTATAGCACAGGCAATGCTACACGATCCAGAAGTATTGATTTTAGATGAGCCGACTTCGGGTCTTGACCCAAATCAACTGATTGAAATTCGCTCGCTAATCAAACAACTAGGTAAAGACAAAACGGTGATTTTTTCATCCCATATTTTACAAGAAGTACAAGCCATTGCCGATAGAGTGGTTATCATCAACAAAGGCAAGTTGGTAGCAAACGACACCTCCGCTTCACTTCAGGATAAAATCAGCAATCAGACTATAGTCAAAGCCGCTTTCAAGCAAAGTATTGACACAGCTAGTATGGGTCAGCTCAAAGGTCTAAAATCGTTTGACAAGGCGGCTGATGGCAAGTGGCGATTGGTATCTGATGGCACTGGTGACCTACGAGAAATAGTATTTGAATTTGCCAAACAAAAAAATCTAACCTTGCTTCATCTCGAAAAAGAATCGTACAGTCTCGAAGATGTGTTTAAGCAACTTACCGCTCGATAATTACCGTTGAAAGTTAATTTCACTCCTAGCTGCCGAACGGGCAGGGAAGTAGGATGCCAATAGGGAGATAAAAATGACAGTGAGTAAGGTCAATAGTAGGTCAGAAACTTTCAATACTACAGGATAAGCCTCTACCACAAATGTTGCACCTGAGCCACCTAATTTTACAAAACCAAACCTCATTTGTAACAAGCAAATAAAAACGGCTACAGCTATACCAACTAACGCACCTAACACCGCAGTGAGCATGCCCTCGAGCGCAAAAATAAGTTGAATATCGCGTGGAGCTGCTCCCATGCTTTTCAAGATGGCGATGTCTTTCCGCTTTTCGATAACCACCATAAATAGCGAGCCTATGATATTGAACGATACGATAATCATAATGAAACTCAATATCGCAAATACTGCCCATCGTTCCATTCGCATGATTTTATAGAGCGTTTCCTTTTGCTCGTATTTTGTTTTAATACGAAATGCTCCACCCAATTGTAAACTCATTTGTTTCTTTACCGTTTCAGCATTAATATTGGGCTTTAACTTGATTTCAATACCTGAACGCAAGCCAGGTTCATCTAATAATTTTTCCATAAAATCAAGCGACACAAAAACATATTTACTATCAAACTCTTGTTGGATTGAAAACACACCACTAGGTATCACCGAACTAGAATAAAAAGCATCTTCTTGACGAAAAGCAGTGGCATTGCCCTGTCGTGGTATATTGATTACAAGCGGCTCCAACACTCTATCGGTATTGATACTAAGTGCTGCCGCAATATTAGTTCCTATCACACCATATTTGTATTGATCTTTTTGGAGTAAAAAACGCCCCTCTCGCACCGTGCCTTTTACATCTGTTACCTTCTCGAAGTTTTGGTCAACGCCTTTTACCTTGGCTAGGTAATCTTTATCTGCAAATTGAATATAGGCGTTCTCTTCGAGTACTTGTGTATAGTTTTCGATAGCCGAATTGGCATTAAGTTTTTGTGTCAATGAATCTGAAATATAAAAAAACTTGCCTTCGGTAGCTGTGATTTCGAGACTAGGATAAAATGAATTGTATAGAGATGTAACTAGATTTTCAAAACCATTAAAAACACTCAATACCAACACTAAAGCAAAAGCACCCACACCCATACCCGTCATTGATACCCATGTAATGATATTAATGGCATTGGTTTTTTTCTTTGAAAAAATATAGCGTAAAGCTATTTGTAGGCGATACATTGGAGCATTTAGAATTTATGCGCTAAGATAGCATTGTCTTTTTTATAGCTGCTATATATTCAATGTCAATTTTTGCCACCAAATCGAAACCCTACAGTCGCCACAATTCTGTTCTGCACAAATTTACTTTGTATGCCAGGCTCATTAACAGTCGTTCTGTATAGCGATCGATAATCATTCATCATAGTACGAGCATAAGCCAAATCAGCAAAAAATCGTTTGCCTCTGTAGCCTAATCCTGCTGTAGCGGTATGTGCTTGCATATCGTACCCTTTCACCCCTATTCCAGATTGGAATGGAGTACTTTGCCAGTTGTATCCCGCTCTTATTCGCCACACTTTCCAAGCAAATTCACCACCTACTTTTACCATATGCCCTATGCCATAGAGCGCACTTATTTGCTTATTGTAAGCATCTTCAGCTACTTTGGCTACATCGTCAAATCCTACACGCATATTTTTATAATCGGTAAGTTGATAATCTATCGAAATCAAACCCCATTTTGAGATAATAAAGCTCGTACCAAAGGTAGCATTCAATGGTCGGCTATATTTAAATTGATAAGGAGCAGTCAAAAATGTATCTGAATCAAAAACTAAATTTTGAGTAAGGTCTGTATAGCGTGCACTGGTACTCAATGAGCTTTTTTCTTCAAGATTGAAGAAAATACTAGGTGTAGTAATAGATACACCTACACGCCAAAAATCTAGTGGTCGAGCAATAAAGCCTAATTTAAAATTCACTCCTAAACCCGAAACAGTATAAGTCGAGTATTGATCAAATCCTTGAAAACCATACACAGAATCTATGTAGTCGATATTTTCGCTATAAAGTTGTGTGCGACTATATTTCATCCATGGCAACCCCAATGCTCCACCTATATAGAATTTATCGTTGATATTGCCGCTCAATGATAAGCTCACTTCATTTGCTCCACCTCGCTCAGAGTAATAGCCAGATTGGTTTACGGGGGCATAGGCTCGTTTAAAAAAGCTACCATTGAAGGTATCTACAAGATAGGTATTCCAAGCTTGTACTGCTTCTGGAGAAAAATTAGTGTAATCTATATTGGCGTTAGTGGCGGTAAGTTCATTAAAATACACATCCACTTTTGAGTTGGCATTATTGATGCCATTAAACGCTTGTTCTCGATTAAAATCAGCCGTTTTTTGATACACTACCCCGATTTGAAAAAAATTTGTGGATTGGCCAGGGCGCTTTAGTGGTATAGCAAAAACAGCACCTAAATGAGGCAAGAAAAAATTAGTGCTTTTAGAAGCTAAATTACTTCCACCAAATACACTTTTATCTTGTGTAAAATTAAGTGCAAGCGATCCAGATATTTCACTACCTCTGTAAAGCCCCAATCCCGCAGGATTTGACAATGCTGCTCCCATATCTGCACCCACGGTACTAAACGCCCCTCCTGCACCTATAGAGCGTGCTGTACCTACCATTTGAGGAGCTGTATATTTCAATAGCTCCGTTGGGTAACTTTGACCTAAAACATGGAGACTACTCAGCGTAATAAAAAAAAGGGAACTGACAATTCTATTCATAGCTCAAAATTAAAAAAAATGGCTAAACCAATGTGTGTTGATTTAGCCATGAAAAAATACATTTATCTTACTCTTCCTGGGCTTCTGCCTCCTCCATTTGATGGACGAGGAGCACTATAGTTACCCCCTCCTCCATTGTCAAAACCTCGGTTTGGCGTTGGTGAAGATTCAAACTGGCGAGTTGGCGGACGACTCTCCATTTGACGTGGTTGCGATGGCTGAGGTCTAGACTCTATCTGACGGGGCGTAGAAGGCTGCGGACTACTCTCCATTTGACGTGGCTGTGTAGGCTTAGAAGGCTGTGGTCGAGTTTCCATCTGTATTGAATTACTAGGTCGAGTTTCAGTTTCAATTTGACGTGGTGCTGCTGGCTGTGGCCTCGTCTCAAACTGTCTAGGAGCACTTGGTTGTTCGACTTGTCTAGGCTGCGAAGGTTGAGGTCGCAAGTCAATCGGAGCTGGCCGAGTAGGCGTACTAGGATTCAATTTGCCAGGGCTCGCTTCGCCTGCATTCTCTATGCGAACTGGGTTGTCAACACCCACAGGTCGAGTAGGCGTGCTTTGTTGTATAGGAGTAGATGTGCCAGTGGCTCTACCTCCTATAGGCTTCACAAGTCCTTCGCGCGGTATATCCGTTTCATCTGTTTTTCCGGCTCTTCCTTCTGCTCTTTTTATTTGACCATCTGTGGTATTACCACCAGCAGCACCTGACTGCTTTCTAGGTCCATAGTAGGAGTAATTATGTTGTTGGTTATAGTCGCCATATCCATTATTATACCCGCCATTGTAGTAACCATTGTAATAGCCGTTATTATATCCTGCGTTATAATATCCATTGTAGTATCCTGCTTGGTAGCCATTCCAATAGGGATTTCCTCCCCAACCATTGTTCCAGCCGCCTCCCCAGCCACCTCCGTAGCCATAATTCCAACCTCCACCCCAGCCAGTGTTCCAACCTCCACCCCACGAACCTCCATAGGAATAGAGTTGACACCTCCATGGCTGTAAATTACAAATGTTATATCTCCAATTTGACCACCAAGGGTTGTAGTAGCTAGTTTGGATAATGATTGTAGGTGTGCTCCAATAGAATGGATCATAAAAGTTGTTCCAATAGCCTAAACCTCTATGTGGTTGATAAAATCGATTTAAACGACCTGAATAACTAAAGTCATCAAAGTAATAATCATCTTCATAATAGCTATCGGATACTTGATTATTACTTCCATTTTTTGTACTAGAATATTGACTAGCATCGGGAGTCGAATAGCCATCTCTTTTGTAGTCATAATTGCTTGCATTCGATGCTGGTGTAGGTTCTGGCGTAGTTGTTTCGTACTGTTTTTGATAGTCCGTCTGTACAGGCTGTGTTGTCCCTTTATTTGAATTAGGGTTGTAATACACATCATCCTGTGCAAAAAGCGAACTCACTCCGAGGGAAAGTGCAGCAACAGCAATATATTTTGGAATACGTTTCATAATCGTGTTTTTATGTTTGACTAAATTAAGCCACAAGAGTTTAATCAGATGTTAATTCTTGCTTAATGATACTCTAACCAAATGCAATGCCAACATTTATATACGCTTAAACTTCTTAACACTTATTTACTTTACCTAGCAAAATGAATGTTTATCCCCTTCAAAAAATGGAATATCAAGCTATCTTTTACAAAGAAGATATTATCTTGGCAAACTCAAAAAAAAATCATGGCAAAAGAAATAACATCCCGCACTACCGACTACTCACAGTGGTATAATGACCTTGTATTGAAAGGTGGATTAGCAGATTACTCCAGCGTTCGAGGCTGTATGGTTATCAAGCCATATGGATATGGGATATGGGAAAAAATGAAAGAATCGCTCGATAAATCATTTAAAGATACAGGCCATGTAAACGCCTATTTCCCCCTTTTGATTCCAAAGAGTTTCTTGAGCAAGGAGGCTGCCCACGTAGATGGTTTTGCAAAAGAATGTGCCGTAGTTACTCACTATCGTTTAAAAAACGACCCAAATGGTAAAGGTGTGATTGTAGATCCAGAGGCAAAATTAGAAGAAGAATTAATCATTCGACCTACTTCAGAAACTATCATCTGGCATTCATATAAAAACTGGATTCAATCTTATCGCGATTTGCCATTGCTTATCAATCAATGGGCAAATGTGATGCGCTGGGAAATGCGTACGCGTTTGTTTTTACGTACAGCAGAATTTTTGTGGCAGGAAGGCCACACTGCCCACGCCACAGCCGATGAAGCGATTATCGAAACTGAAAAAATGCTCAATGTGTACGCTGACTTTGCTGAAAACGTAATGGCGTTGCCAGTGATCAAAGGACGTAAATCGCCCAACGAACGATTTGCGGGAGCTTTAGAAACCTATTGCATAGAGGCTATGATGCAGGATGGACTTGCTTTACAAGCAGGTACTTCGCATTTTTTAGGGCAAAATTTTGCTAAAGCATTTGACGTACAGTTTTTGACTAAAGAAGGAAAACAAGAATATGTATGGGCTACCTCTTGGGGTGTATCTACTCGACTCATAGGCGCATTGGTAATGGCACATAGCGATGATGAGGGCTTAGTTTTACCACCAAAATTAGCGCCATTACAAGTAGTGATAGTGCCTATTTTCAAAGGTGAAGAACAACTCAATTTGATTTTTGAAAAACTAAAACCTGTAATAGACGGTCTAAAAGCAAAAGGTATCTCTGTAAAATTTGACGATGATGATCAGAAGCGCCCAGGTTTTAAATTTGCAGAATACGAAATGCTAGGAGTGCCTGTACGACTGGCTATTGGTGCTAGAGATTTAGAAAATGGCACGGTAGAAGTAGCCCGAAGAGATACCAAAGAAAAACAAACTACACAGTTTGATGGTGTAGTAGATTTTATCGAAAATTTGCTTGCAGATATTCAACAAAACATGTACAACAGAGCACTCTCTTTTAGAGATGCAAACATCCGCAAAGCAGATACATGGGAGGAGTTTTTAAAGCTTATCGAAGAACCTGGATTCATATCAGCCCATTGGGATGGAACAGCCGAAACAGAAGAAAAAATAAAAGACATAACTAAAGCTACAATTCGGTGTATTCCATTAAATAATCCGCAAGAAGATGGTAAATGCATTCACTCAGGCAATCCTTCAAAAGAACGCGTTATTTTTGCAAGAGCGTATTGATTGACTTGAGTTTGTCAATAAAGATTATTTCGAGATTAGCCCTGTTTTTTACGGCACATGCTGATGCCGTTGATTTTCAAAAAGCACAAGCCAGTATCTAAGCCAGCTTAAATCGTTTGCCTGGCATAGCTATAATTACTTCATTCATCTCGAGCTCGAGTAGCAGCGAGGCTATTTTACCGGCCATCATACCGCTCATAGCTACGATTCTGTCTATTTCAAGTTCTCCATTTTCTTTCAATAAAGTATAGATTTTCTGCTCGTCAGTAGTGAGTGAAAGCGTGAGTAACTTTGTTTGCTTATATGGCACTCGGTCGCCTTCTTGCCACAACATCAAATCCAAAATATCTTTTGATGAATCGACCATTTGCGCCTTATACGTTTTTATCAAAAAATTGCAACCTTGACTAAAAGGGTCTGTAGATTTACCTGGTACAGCAAAGACTTCACGATTATAAGAATTAGCAATATTGGCCGTAATCAACGCACCTCCTTTGGTAGCAGATTCTACCACCAATAATGCATCGCACATCCCCGCTACAATTCTATTTCGCTGCGGAAAATTTTTATTTATAAAAACATCTTGCGAATTGTATTCCGTCAAAAGACCACCTTGTTCAAGCATTTTTTTTGCAGTATTTCGATGTTGTTCGGGATAAATTCTATTCAAGCCATGCCCTAAAACCCCCACCGTTTCAATCCCATTTTCTAACGCCACTTGATGTGCTTGTATATCTACCCCATACGCCAAGCCACTCACTATTAGGATATTAGTTCCTTGCAATTCGTGTACTATCCTTTTTGTTATTTCTTTGCCATAATCGGTGATATTACGCGTACCTACTACACCAAGTACTTTCGACTGGTTCAAATCGCTAGTACCTTTGTAATAAAGCAGCAGTGGGGCATCGTTGCAGTCGGCTAGTCGAGCAGGAAAACGATTATCTGTAAAAAACAAAGGTTCAATTTTGTGTTTGGCAATAAACGCCAATTCTACCTCCGCTTTTTTAAGCACTTCTTTATTTTCCAAAATTGATCGAGCTCGCTCATTGCCGATGAGGGGTATCTTCACGAGTTTCGCTTTGGGTGTATTGAACACAGCTTCCGCACTACCACAATAGGCTATCAAGTTTTTGGCTAAAGTTGGCCCCACCGAAGGTATCATGGTGAGTGCTATTTCGTGTAGCATCTAGCGGAGAGTTTTGTCGATACAAATAAAAAAAATATTCCTGATTACTAGCATCTTTAGCATATTTGTACGAATCAATTTACCGCCCATGTTCCGTTTGCTATTCCTTCTTTTCCCTTTCACCATTTTTGCTCAAAGTATTTACAACTCACCGCAAAATCCAATGTATTGGAAAAATAAGCCTCCACATGCCGCCTACTGGCAGCAAGATGTGGCGTATAAAATAGATGCCGAAATTGACGAAACGACAGACATGATAAGTGGTTACGAACAATTAACTTACACCAACAATTCGCCCGATACGCTAAATTTCGTATTTTTTCATTTGTACCAAAACGCATTTTTGCCAGGCTCATATCTTGACCAATTGCAACGCGCCAATGGCACAAAACCCACCTTTGGGAAGTATGAATCTTCGCAGCGAGGTATTGCCATTGAATCGATTTCTATAGCTAAAATTGAATTAAGAAAAGAGCTGGATAATACCATTTTGAAAGTCTATTTAGACAAGCCTCTTTTGCCAAATAGTGCAACGACATTTGACATAAAATTTAAAACCTACTACGATACTGGTTCGACTCGTAGGCGAATGAAAAAATACAAAAGTTCGATAGGAATCACCCACTACAATGGTTGCCAATGGTATCCAAAAATAAGTGTGTATGACCACCATGCCGGATGGAATACCGACCAACACCTCAACCGTGAGTTTTATGGCGATTTTGGCAGTTGGGATGTAAACTTGACTTTTGCCTCAAACTATGTAGTAGAGGCTACTGGTGTACTACAAAACGAAAATGAAGTACTACCCGATACTCTCAAAAAAAAATTACAGATTTCAAATTTCAAAGACAAAAAATGGGATGAAATAGCGAGTATCATCACGCCTTACAAAAGAGGTCAAACGAAAACTTGGCGCTACCATGCCGACAACGTACATGATTTTGCTTTCACGGCAGATCCCACCTATCGAATAGCCGATACTATGTGGAATGGAGTGCGCTGTGTGGCTATAGTCCAAGAACCACATGCCTCAGGCTGGCAAAATGCAGCGGCATATACTGCACAAATTATCAAATGCTTTTCGGAAGATTTTGGGATGTATGAGTATCCAAAAATGGTAGTAGCTGATGCGCAGGATGGTATGGAATATCCCATGCTCACCCTCGATGGTGGTAAAGACCCAGGCTATAGGGGATTATTGGTACATGAGGTGGGGCACAATTGGTTTTATGGTATGATAGGAAGCAACGAAACATACCGAGCTATGCTAGATGAAGGCTTTACTCAGTTTTTGACCGTGTGGGGAATGAACAAAATAGATGGCGAAAATATCATAAACGAACCAGAGAAAAACAAGTATGTAAATCATTTTTCTAAACCTCAAAATGTAAGAGATTCTCGTGCATACTACGGCTATTTAATGGATGCTACCATTGAAGCCGATGAGCAACTCAATACGCACTCAGATATGTTTCACGGAGCTATAGGACAAGGCGGTGGCTATCGGCATGTGTATATGAAAACGGCTACTATGTTGTATAATTTGCAATACTTATTGGGCGATTCGCTCTTTTCCAAAGCCATGAAACACTATGTGACACAATGGAAAATGTGTCATCCATATCCTGAAGATTTTCGCAATAGCATTATTCAATTCACAAAAGCAGACTTGAATTGGTTTTTTGACCAATGGATGGAAACGACTAAAAACATTGACTATCGCATCAAAAAAATCAAGAAATCTGAGATGACAGACTATAGCGCTATCACGCTTGAACGAAAAGGTAGAATGCAGATGCCGATTGACTTGCAGGTAGTGTCGAAAAAAGATAGTGTCTATAATTTTTACATACCGAATACTTGGTTTGAAAAGTCGATAGACAGCGCTACTTCAAAGCTCCCTAAATGGACAGGCTGGGATAAACTCAATCCCACTTATACGGCTGTGGTAAAAGTACCACACGGCATTAAAAATGTCATCATCGACCCGTCCCTTAGATTAGCGGATATAAACAATTTTGACAACCGACTGAGAGGCAATATAGAGTGGCTTTTTGATGCACAAATACCACACTATCCAACTTGGAAAAAACAACGCATCTACCTCCGCCCAGATCTTTGGTACAATAGCTACGATGGATTTAAAGTTGGCCTACATGCACATGGCAACTATATGCGTCTCAAACATCAATTTTCACTCAATGTATGGCTCAATACACACTTGGTACAAGGCGGTTTTTACTCCTATACAAAAACAGAAAAACAACAAGTCCCTTGGGTTTCGTACCGATTTGACTATAGCACTCCACTCGACCCAATTATGCGCAATACGCGTCTTTTCTATCACAGTCGTATGCTTGATGGAGTCGAAATGTATAAACTTGGATTAAATAAACGTTTTGAAAAAGGCTGGAGCATTGAAGGTTTTGTAAAATTCTTCTCGATACCCAAACTAAGCTATGCCAACTATCTGCACAACCAAAGCAACTGGAGTACTTTTTTAGAGAGAGATAAAGCGTTTAATAGTTCCATCAATATAGCGGCAGATTATCGATTTACTAAAAATACAGTCCATGGGCACCTCCGCGCAAATGTGCGCTCCGCCACTCTTTTCAATACCAGTAGTTATCATTATCTTGAGCTTATCTACAAACAAACTGTACCGCTTTGGCGATTCGATTTGCGCACTAGAGTGTATGGCAGAGCAGGGGTAGGTGATGGATTGCCCAATGAGTCAGCACTTTATTTTTCGGGTGCTAATGCAGAAGAAATGCTCGACAATAAATATATGCGAGCCGCTGGATTTTTTCCGCAATCATGGAGTAGCTACGGAGCGAGTACTTCGCACCTACACTACGGTGGTGGTCTCAATCTCAGAGGATACAGTGGCTATAAGATGAGTGAGATAGACAAAAATGGCAATTTAGTCTTTGTATATAAAGGCTGCTCTGGTGCAGCCATCAATGCAGAACTCGATTTCAATCGCATTGTTCGTTTTAGAAAAAATAAACTTCGTCAATATTTCGATCTTAACACCTATCTTTTTGCCGATGCAGGGAGCATTGTATATCGAAACAGCACAAACAAACAGCAATTTTCAAAAGTGCGGATGGACGCAGGGGTTGGTATGGCACTTACTATCAAACGCTGGGGCTTTTTGCAAGAAATAAATCCACTCACCATCCGATTCGATATTCCATTTTTCCTATCACATAGCCCGGCTGCAGAAGGCAAAAATATAGCATGGCGTTGGGCGATAGGCATCAGTAGAGCCTTTTAAGTATGCGAAAACCGTTTTTTCTTATCATCAAATCGCTACCCTACTCGGGCATGGCTATATTTCCATTTATATTGATGAAAGAAAAATCGCTGCGTGAAAACCCGAGCTTTGTGTATCATGAACGTATTCACCTCGTACAGCAACTGGAAACAGGGATTTTGCTATTTTATGTTATCTATTTATTGCATTATTTAATTAACTTTATCAGGTATAAAAATCATGACAAAGCCTACCGTGAAATCGTTTTTGAGCGAGAGGCTTATGCTTGTGAATACAAAATTCACTATTTGCGACATCGCTCTTTTTGGGCATTTTTAAACTACTTGTAAAATGAAAACATACCTATCTACTTTACTTTTCATACTTGCTTTGATTTTATCAAGTTGTGAAAAAAAACAGGCTCCAGTGTTGATTTCAATATCGCCAAATAAGCAAGTGACCCTTTCCCTACATGGCGAAATGCCTATGAAATTTTCACCTTGGAGCTGTACATTAGGTGTGAAAGGCTATAATGCTTGGAGCGATTCTATCTTTTTTGAGATAGTAGCAGATGAGATCAATGATAATAATGTAAAATTTGACTGGCAGTCTGATGAGCGATGTACAATCGCTATCACCGAAAAAAATGGCGAAAAACGCGTTTTTAATCTAGAAGCTACCCCTAATATGGTACATCTTCAGGAGGTTCAATCACCTTAAAAAACAATTATAAAGCTGAAAATCAATAAAATAAGTCTTAATCTAAAAAAAGTTTACTATTATTTTTTCTCGTTTTAAATAAAAATAGTATATCTTTACAATTCACTTTTTTAA
This sequence comes from uncultured Bacteroidota bacterium, assembly GCA_937894725.1. Classification (GTDB taxonomy): domain Bacteria; phylum Bacteroidota; class Bacteroidia; order Chitinophagales; family LD1; genus CALAYL01. The sequence continues at coordinate 8,026 of CALAYL010000037.1, read as the reverse complement.
TTACACAAAATGAATCTTTACATTGGAAATCTTAACTACACAGTTAAGGAATCAGAGTTACAAGAGCTTTTCCAAGAAGTTGGTGAAGTGTCTTCAGCAAAAATTATTACTGACAAATTTACAGGACGTAGCCGTGGCTTCGCTTTCGTAGAAATGCCAAACGATGCAGAAGCTGAGCGCGCTATCGCAGAACTCAACGGAAGAAGCCTCAAAGAAAGAGAGCTTTCTGTAACACAAGCAAAACCAAGAACTGAAGACGGAGGTGGTTTCAACAGAAACAACAACAACCGTAGCGGAGGTGGAGGTGGTTTTAACAGAGACCGTTATTAATAAATTCTCATCCACAGATTTTATAAAACATTAGGTTCCTAAAAAACGAAGTCGCTCAAATTTGAGCGACTTTTTTTATGTTTAAATATTCTAGTGTTAGTAATCCTCCGCTGGCGGAAGTGGCTGCAAGGCGGAGTAGTTAAAAAACACCACCCCACCCCCGCCTGCGGGCAACAAATGCCAAGTACTAATGATTTTACTCGAATATTCGGGCGTTAGCTTTCTTCTGCTGGTGGAGGTGGTTGCTATCTACATCATGATGAGTACTCGAAGCTTTCATAATGCTACAACACAAATACCCTATTTAATGTTGTCTCCTTGTTGGCAAAAACACCTAAATAGGGTAAGACATACGGTGTATAGATCGGGTTGTTTTATCTTCTATTGTTAAAGATTAAAACAAACTTACTCCTTCACTACTTTATAGACTGCTCGTTGTGTTTGCGCATTTTGAAGATAAACAATATAAACACCTCTCGGTAAGTTTTCGAGACTGATAGTAGCTACAATCTTAAAACTAGCATTCGTGATTTCTCTACCCATCAAATCCTCTAAGCGCATTTTGACTTCATCGTTGTCAGATGATTGGATGGTGATACTTTCTTTGAAGGGGTTAGGGAATAGCTGAAAATTAGTATTGTAGCGAAGCGAGCTTACACTCAAAGGTTCATTCCTAGTCACAGCATAGTCGGTAAGTATTGGCGGATTTTGGTCAAAGAAAATAGCTACTCGATTAGGTATAGCAAAAACAGCTGGCAGATTAGTTTTGGATTTGATTTTAAACTGTACCCACCCCTTACTACCAGCTTCATTGGTAAGGCTATCAACTAGGTTGATATTTTCAAATGTAAAAATCACCTGTCCATTGATGATTTGGATTTCGGGCGAATGGCTAGAAGCTAAATAGACAAGTGATTCGGCATCTACTAGCTGTGGCAAGGTGTCTCTTATCACTACATTATAGGCAGTATCATTGCCCGTGTTTTGAAAATGAATCGTATAAGTCAGCCAACCTCCATCAGATGAAAGTGTTTTTGGATAGACTTCTTTTTCATTGGGGTCAAATGAGTTTACGGTAGGAGAGCATTGCGCTAAAGTGTCATTAATACTATTCGCATCTAACAGTGCTGATACAATGGTTTTGACGCACACAGGAGTACCTAATGGTGAACTCAGATTGCCCTGCAACTCTAAATCAAAAGCTCCTGCACCAAGCGTACTAAAATTAGCGATGGTATAGGACAAGGTATTGCCATTTATGGCAGTAGGAGCTAATGCTCCTGGCGCTGGCCCTATATAATTGACTGGGCCACTCAATATAGTAGTAACTGTACCTGAAGAGGAGCTACTGCAAGTAGAATTATAAAAAGTACTAGATATATCTCCCAGTTTGATAGTAGTGATAGATGGTGAGCCTATTCTATATCTTCCATTGATAAAATGCACCTGCATGTCAGGGTTTACGCTACAACTCAAAGCAAAATCTTCTTTAAAAACTTTTGGCTGTGCATTGGTAAGGGTGATGCTTCGTTGGTTGCTCCATGGACAGAAAACAGCAAATGGCAAGTTTGATGTATCTATTTCTATCGTATAGTTTAGCGATAGATTTCCTTGAAATGAGAAATCACCCGAATTACTTGAAAAGGTTTGTGCTACTACAACACCATTGTCTTTTAAATTTACTTTCACATTTTTGAGTACTTGACCCGGATTAGAAGTGTCAGCACCACAGTTGGCTGCTATGTATTCGTGTACATTTCCAAAAATATTTCTACCAATACAACTACCATTGCTAAATATATCTACATAGATATCTTTAGTAGCCGAAGATATACAACCAAAACTATCAATCGAACTCACCGAATAGGTTTGAGTGGTCAAGGGCTGAGCAAATGCTTTTTCGGCAACTATAGAAGTAGGCGCATTTGCACCGCTAATCGGTGTCCAAGCGAAGGTGCTTGTAGGTGCGTTTGCTAAACAGGTGTTGAAAGCCAAATTGGGTCTGTAAGTGTAAAAAACGGTTGCAGTAGGAGTTTGTGTATTAACTGCATTGCAAGAAGAAGAAACATTGCTTGCTTCAAAAATATAAGAACGATAGGGGGTAGCTGTATAGATATCTTTATTGTTTGTTGATCCAGCTATAATGTTTTCAAAACAAAAATCTACGACCAAATCGGACTGCCCATCCCAATTATAAGGATGGTCAAAAAGGTGTAAGTTTCTGCCAAGTATAGGTGTTACATTTTTAGGGTCAAAAACTTGCACTAAGCTATTTTCAAACTTCACCAAACTATCTAGCTTCGTACAATTCATTTTGATAGTAAAGTTGTTTAAGTCCGCATTGCTATTTAGCGTGCCTATGAAGCTTTCCAAACTGAAGATTTGACAACCAGCATTTCCCAATTTTGCTTGAATCTCTGCCGCTTTTATGAGCAACTGATGCCGAACATATTTTTTATTTGAGCCATAAATAGAAGGATACAAACTAGCTCCACCACCTTGGATTGTAGCGCTATTGCCAATCTCGCCTCTTTTGGTATATCCACCACAAGCTTCGCTAGCCAAACCACACAAAAATGAACTGTAGTTAGACGCAGTGAGTTCTATCGGCATACCTGGGCAGATGCTATCTCTAGTACTCGTTATCTGAGCTACATTTTTTGTGCTTCTTACAGCCAGGTTCACCATAGCTTGAGCAGTACAGCCATAGCCTGTACTCACTTCTACAGTATAGTTTGTGGAAAATTGGGGTTTTGCTACTGGGTGATTGATATTGGCAGAAGGCATACCCGATGTGGGGTCAAAAAGTGCCGTAGCGGGTGTCCATTTTACCTGTGCATTTGGATGCAATATACTGTCATAAAACACATGCAACTGAAAAGAATCGCCCAAACAGATAGCCCCATCTTGTCCTACGCTCACATTCAAAGCTGGTTTATACCTAAAAAGCACAGAGTCGTGCCCACAGCTACTGGTATAATGATACCACATATCTGTTATAGGAGGAGTGATGAGTGGCGAGTAGGCATTTACATTACTTACCCCTACTGCTGGCGTCCAAACACCTCCTATGCCTCCATTAGAATAGACTTGTATCGGATTGCCACAATAGTATGCTGTATCAGGATTTACCACTATTTTGTTATCTACGCATACTCTATACGTTTTGATGGCATCAGCTGTTACTGGACAGCCATTGCTCGTAGCTTTTATCGAAAAATAGCGGCAACCTAAATTAGCAGCAGTGGGAGTCCATTGTATAGTAGCTATAGCGGAGTCTTGCGCCCCTATACCCACATATTGAGTAGAGAATGAAGCTCCGAGAAGCGGTGAATTAATACCAGATTGCAGGTTGGAGCTTAGCACTACATCTTGATTGTTTCTGTCAAAACCAAGTACTTTAAGCTCAAAATTTGTGTTTGGGCAAATCTGATAGCTGATAGAATCTAATTGAATAGCACCTTGCATACTCACGGGCGAAGAGGCAAATTCAGGTACTGACTTTACACAATTTATCACTGCCAATTGAACATCTCTTAGTGACGAACCTACCAATACGCCATTTCTATACTCTTCTACTATCACCGCTATTACATCTGTCTCAATTTGAGAAGGAGTAAAGAGCATTTCTCCAGTTTGCTGGTTGAATGATAATCCCATAGCTGGATTTGTCTTAATAGGCTGGTCAAACGCATAGCCAGTAGCGTAGCTCGTAATAGGTGCAAAGCTAGAACCCAATGGATTTACGAGTTTATAAACTAAGGAGTCTCCATCAGGCTCTATAGCACCTTGAAAATAGCTGGTAGGGGTATTTAGGCAGGTAAAAATGATAGGGGTATTAAAAAAACTAGGAGAGATATTGCAATAAGGATTGCCAGTAAGTGGATCAGTAGTATTGTTGATAATAGATTGAATAGAGAGATTTTGGTTTGAACTACTTAAATTATTATTAGGATTTCTAGCACTTTCAGTAAACCGAATCATCCATTGACTACAGGCAGAAGGCAATGTAAAAGAGCCAGTATATTCATGCATAGTTACGCCAGGATAAATGCCATTAGCAATATTACAGGTAGTAAGAGGCAACACACTAGGACAAACTTGAGAAACCTCACAGCCAGCAGTACCCGAAACTCCTCCATTTGGGCAAGCTAAATTTATATTTTTAGTAAGTACTACATTTAATGTAGTGCCTCCCCCACAGCCTACATTTACTACCTGAATAGTCGCATTTGTTGGAGCCGAAATCCCACTACAATCTCTATAAAATCGGAGAGTTACCTCATACTGGTTATTGCCAAGACACTTGTATTCTAAGTCCGCTCCCATAGCGTGACTTGCTTTCGTATCCTGAAATGCAAATAAGCTAAAAAATGAAACTAATAAGGTGATTTTGTAAAGAGATTTCATAGCATCGTTTTTACTTTATTAGAAAATGGTATAATTAAAGTTAGGGAAATTATTAAAATTCTAAAAAAATGATGATTCTGCCTGTACCCTTTCCTGTGTCCAAGCATATTCAGTATCACTGAACCTCAGTCCGTTTTTTTGGCAAAAAAACAATACGGAAAAAATTAATGTACTCATTATTAGATCGCTTCCCGAGAAAGGAAAAAAAATAATTTTTCAATATATCATTCGAAGGCTATCTTAGCCGAAGTATGAAACTAGCCGATACGATTAATTTTATTTCTAAAGCATCTATATATAAAACTTGGAATGCCTCAAAAATCATTTCGAGCTACTATCTGTCTAAGTGGCTGAGTCTGCCGATACAGTGGGGTCTGCCGATTACCATTTCGATTGAGCCTACTACAGATTGCAATCTCGGTTGTCCTGAATGTCCGAGTGGGGTTAAGTTTTTCACCCGACCTACAGGCTATTTAGATATGGTATTGTTTGAAAATTTTTTATCTCAAACAGCCTCCCACCTTTTTTATCTATACTACTATTTTCAAGGCGAACCGTATTTACATCCACAGTTTTTGGATATGGTAAAAATGGCAACAGACAAAAAAATCTATACCGTGACCTCTACCAATGGCCATTTTCTAAACGAAAAAAAAGCCGCACTTACGGTGGCTTCAGGGCTAGACCGCATCATCATTTCGCTCGATGGCACTACACATGAAACCTACGCCAAATATAGGATTGGAGGCAAGTATGAGCGAGTGATAGCGGGTATTAAAAACTTAGTAACCGCTAAGAAAGAAGCTAAATCGAATACGCCCCATATCGTACTCCAGTTTATCGTAATGCAACACAACGAACACCAAATCGCAGAAGTAAAAACACTAGCGGTAGAGCTAGCGGTAGATGAGCTTAAACTCAAATCGGTACAAGTATATGACCTCGAAAACAATAGTGCGCTAATACCCACCAATACGGACTTTGCTCGCTATAAAGAGCAAGACGGTGAGTTGAAAATCAAAAGTAATTTACTCAATCATTGTTGGAAACTATGGCACTCTTGTGTGGTGACTTGGGATGGAAAAATAGCGCCTTGCTGTTTTGACAAAGATGCTTCACATCGTATGGGTGATTTGCAATCGGATAGCTTTGCATCTATCTGGAAAAATGAGATATATCAACAATTTCGAGCCAATATAATAACCGCAAGAGCCAATATAGATATCTGCACCAACTGCTCCGAAGGTATCGATGTGTGGTTAGAAAACGATTAGCGTATCAAGGTCACACTTCCTCTCTGTCTAGTTTTAAATCCGTCTAAATATTCTACCTCCACAGCAAAAACATATACCCCTGGTGGTTGCAATTCGCCCTTGTACACACCATCCCAGCCATATTTATTTGCATCGTTATTATCACCAGCTAAGTTAGTTTCATATACTTTTTCACCCCATCGATTAAAAATAGTAAGGCTAAAATTTTTGTACCCTTTGGTATATCCATTAAACTTATCGTTGGTATAATCTTCATTTGGCGTAAACGCATTTGGCACATACAAAACATGCTCACCTGCTACATACACCGTCACTTTAGAGCTGGCTTTACAACCGCTGTCGTCTGTTATCACTAGCGTGTAAACTGTATTTTTGAAAGGCGAAGCAGTTGGATTTTCACAATCTGTACAGCTCAATCCATTGGCAGGACTCCATGCATAGGATATATTTCCTCCGTTGGTTTGAGTAGTCGCATTCAACACTATTGATTCACCTAGCTCCAGGGTATCTGGCACCAGAATATTTACCGCTAATGGATTAGGTTGATTTATTACAAATAGGGTATCTTTGGTACATCCATTAGCGTCTCGAACAGTCAATGAATAGTTACCACTTTTTAGATTTTGCAAGAATGTATTGGTGGCACCATTACTCCATAGGTAACTCAGCGGTGCTACACCGCCATATGCATCTATCCGAATAACGCCATTTGATTCACCAAAACAAATCACATCATTAGTAAAAGGATCGATAAATATTTCCTCTGGACTAGTTATTACGAAAGTGTCATAACCCACACAGCCATTAGCATCCGTGTAAAGTACAGCATATTTACCAGCACTTATATTTAGCTGATCCTCTACTGTACTATTGGGCTGCCAAGCATAAAGAAAAGGTGACTTCCCTTTGATAGGGGTAATATTTATTGCCCCATCTTTTGCTCCAAAACAACTTTCATTTTGCAATACCGATTTGATAGCTGGCAATTCATTTACCGTCACGCTTTTCACCACAGTATCTGCACAATTATTGGTTGTGTTTACAATCAACTGCACATTGTAACTAGAAGCATTGGCATAAGTATGCAAAGGATTTTGCACTCCACTTTGTCCATTATCCCCAAAATTCCATGTCCATGTGTGTATTGTAAAAGTACCTGAGTTGGTTTGGTCAATAAATGCTGTAGTAGTACCCTTACACACACTATCGGCTCTAAAATTAGCCACTGGCACTTCATATGTCGAAACATTTCTGATGGCTGTATCAACGCACGCAGAGTCGCTGGTAGCAGTCAAAACCACAGTGTATTGATTGATTGCGGTGTAAGTATGCGCTGCTAAAATACCAGTACTGCCATCTCCATAATCCCAAGAATAGCTTGAACTTCCTCCTCCTATGGTAGTTGTATTATTGAAAATAGTTTGCAGTCCTAGACATCCATTTGTTGTATTAAAGCTTGCTGTTGGCTTGAAATTGACACGAACATTTTTTGTTGTCGAATCGCTACAACCCTCTGCCGATAATAGATGTAACTGCACAGGATAAGTGCCACCACTGGCATAAATTTTATTTTGTTGGAAAACTGAGGCCGTAGTATTATCTCCATAATTCCATGCCCAAGCGAGAGCTACACCACCCGTGGTATCTGTTGTATTTATGAAAACAGTGCTGTCTTGCTCACAAACTTTCGATGCTATAAAATCTGCTACATAGCTTTTTTTGATATGCACCACTCGACTCAAAGTATCTGTACACAAAGAATCTGAGGTGAGCGTTAAACGCAGGGTGTAATATCCTGGTGTGGCATATTTAAGTTTGAAACTCGGAGCCGATTGTGTGCCGGTGCTGCCATTATCAAAATCCCAACTGTATGCCATATTTCCTCCCCCAATATTCGAGCTATTCAATATCGTAACTGAATCCTTTTGACATACATCTGCTAGTGAAAACAAAGGAATTGGCTTGAAATTGACACGAACATTTTTTGTTGTCGAATCGCTACAACCCTCTGC
>CALAYL010000036.1 GCA_937894725.1 uncultured Bacteroidota bacterium | reverse complement strand
CTCCGCATCAACATTTGTGGTGAAAATCGCCACCTTCGCCAAGCCCGAAACCGTTGGCGTTCTTCAAATCATAACTTCTTTATCCATTCTTGCATTTTCAATTTCCTTTCATCACAGCTAGGCACTACTACATTTCCGTCTTGAATTTCAATGAGCAGTTGCTCGTCAATTTCCTTGGCATTGTCGAAAATTTTAACCTCCAAAAATCGATTTTGGAATTTTTTCAAAATATAGCCTAGGCAGTCTAGCTGACTTTCTTTGTGAATGCCTCTTTTTGCCAATTTTTGTATTTCTAAATCTCCCCGATAGGTCCAGTAGTATAAGCTGCTGTAGTGCTTTACCAGCTTCAAGTGATCGCTATTATCGGTTTAGTGGGCGCATATGCTGTACCTACATTATTGAGCAATGGCAGCGGCAAGATAGAAGTATTGTTTTCCCACATGGCCATTATCAATGTAGGTATATTATTTATCGCATTCAAAAAAGATTGGTCGAGGCTTTTTCACACCGCTTTTGTGGTCAGCTGGCTAGCCTTTATAGCTTGGTTTGACTTTGAAGCAAATATCCAGCATCAAAGTAGAATAGCTCTGGGATTTTCATCCTTATTCTTTGGCATTTTTCACCTTATGCTTTTAAATCATAAGCGCACAAGCAAAACACCTCTATCCTATTTTGATACCATTGTTCTTTTTGCCAATGCGTTTGTTTTTTACTGGATCTGCTCTGTGGTTTTTTCTAATCAAAAATCACACAAAAGTTATCTAGGATTAATGACAATAGGGCATGCGCTTCTCCATACGGCTATAGGTGGAGTCATGCACCTCAAAAACTGGGGCGATAAGGCACTAAAATACATATCCATTATTACAGTAGTGACTTTACTGACCATCGCTATACCTGCTCAATTTGATGGACATTGGATTACATTACTTTGGACCATGGAGGCGGCTGCGCTGTTTTGGATAGGCAGGAATAAAAACATACCTGCGTTTGAGTTGCTGGCTTACCCATTGATTTTGCTTGCCTTTTTGAGTAATAGCAATGACTTGTCATCTGGCTACATAAATTATGAGACATACAAACATTTCATTGCTTTTGGCAATATCAATTTCATGACAAGCCTTCTCGTAGCTGCTACATTTGGATTTATCAGTTTTTCTCATGTCAAAAAACAATCTACACTTCAATCTATCAGTAGATTTATGCCTATCATCAATGTGGTTTTACCCTTACTATTTATCATTTCACTTTACGCAGTATTTGCATCCGAAATCGACAACTTTTGGCAGCAGCAATTTTATGCATCTGCGATTATTCCAAAAAATGCGGATCCAAATTACAATGATAATATCATGGATTACCAGCTACAATATCTTAATGATTATTGGCTACTGAATTTCTCATTGCTCTTTTATACCACTCTAGGCTTCATAAGCCTAAAATGGATAAAGAAAAACTGGTTAAACCTAGGCTCACTTTGTATATCACTTTTGGGGCTTATACTTATGCTTACAAAGGGATTGTATGCGTTGAGTGAATTTAGAGATAGCTATCTAGCGGCTATGCCCAATGACGACTATCCACGAGCGATGTGGCTAATATGGCAACGCTACGTATCTATTGCCCTTATTGGCTGGGCGCTCTTTGTACTGTACAAATTTGCGAAGGAAGAAAGCATTTCGAAGCAGTTTCCGAAGGTGTTTAAATTTTATGAAATTTTGCTAGCCACAGTAGTGATTTGGGTAGCAAGTAGTGAGCTCATAACCTGGATGAGTGTAGCTAAAAATGTGGACACCTATCGATTTGGCATGAGTGTATTGTGGGGAGCGTATGCGCTACTGCTGATTGCCTTGGGTATTTGGAAAAACAAACAACACCTCAGAATCGGTGCCATAGCACTATTTGCTATCACATTAATAAAGCTTTTTGCGTATGATGTGTCGCATCTCAATACGATAGCCAAAACAGTAATTTTTGTATCGCTCGGATTGCTATTGCTTATCATTTCCTTTTTATACAACAAGTACAAACACTTGATTGGGATAGAAAAGGAAGATTAACACAACAGCATATTTCAACCCAAAATAACGTTAGAACAAATCGCCTTGCTTGCTACCTCCTACTGCTTTAGGCTTCACCTCTAAGTCTATAGAATCACCCACCGACAATGGTTTCTTAGGTGCTTCTTTGACTACCTGTGTGATTTTGCCCGATACTGGAAACTGAGATAAACGATTGCCCAGTGCTTTCCATCCTTTCACATCTATAATCTCATTGAGGCTGATTTCTGCATCTATTTTTTCTTTTTCTTTGCCTTTTAGATAAGTGTACTTCACAAAGGTTTCTTCGTTGTCTGAAAACACATAAATCTTCGAGTCTTTATGGTCGGTGATAATAGGCGATTTCTGTTTTTCGGTTTTCATCTCCACCAAAAACCGTTTTACATAATGGGCTTTATTATTGCCATCATAATATACCACTGCATAGGTTTTTTGCGGTTCAAACTTACCTATATACAGCAAGTCATCGTTCTCGTATTTATTAGTTTGTTCAAAATTAGTCAGCTCAATGTTGCCATCTTTGTAAGCTACCAAAATTTGATCGCCCGTGTTAAATTCGCCAAGGTAGATATCCTTTTCATCGGCACTCAATCGTCCAAACTTCGCATCAAACCAAAGGTTGATACCGCCAATCGAAGAAGCTCCTTTTTCTTTTAGCTCTACTTTACGAATAGGGAATTTTGTCAAAATATTTCCTAAGGCATTTCGTCCTTTGATATCAAGCACTGCAAAATCATACTCAAACTCTTTGATTCGAGCTGAGGAATTGGGGTGCAGCTGCACTTTAACAATATCCGTTTCCGCATTAGTATTTGCGGTAAAGAATAACACTTTAGTTCCGGTAGTGCCTTGTGTAAGGTTGTATTCCTTATCGCGAGTGATTGCCGCTACATTAAATCGCTTAGCAAACGTTCGTTTAGATTTGCCATCATAATATACCATATTATAAGTAGTACGCTCATCACCTTTATTCCATACTGCGATGTGAATGATGTCTTTGCCTACAAATTTTTTGTCGCCTACTTTGGTTACCATCATCAAACCAGTGCGTGTGAAAACAATGATGTCGTCTATATCCGAACATTCAAACACAAATTCGTCTTTTTTCAAGCTGCTGCCTATAAAACCCTCTTCCCTATTAGCATACAGTTTTGTGTTGTTAGCTACTACTTGTTTTATTTCGATAGTTTCAAAGCCTTTTATCTCCGTTTTGCGCTCTCTTCCTTTGCTGTATTTTTTGTATAAATCTTCAAAATAAGCTATCGCAAAATCAGTGAGGTTTTCTAAATGGTTAGCCACTTCCAAAAGCGCTTCTTCGACTCCTTTTATCAGCTCATCGGCTTTAAAGGAATCGAATTTAGATATACGTTTGATTTTGATTTCGGTCAGTCTGATGATATCATCTTGGGTGATAGTGCGCTTAAAAAGTTTTTTGTAAGGCGAAAGCCCTTTGTCAATCCTAGCTATCACATCTTCCCAAGTAGTTGCTTCTTCAATATCTCGATAGATTTTTTTCTCAATAAAAATCCGCTCTAATGAGGCGAAATGCCATTTTTCATTAAGGTCTGCGAGTTTGATTTCGAGTTCTCTTCGTAGTAAGTCTTTGGTATTTTCTGTAGATATACGCAACACCTCATCTACTGTCATAAAAACGGGCTTGTCTTCTACAATCAAACACGCATTGGTGGAAATAGATGTCTGGCAATCTGTAAAGGCAAAAAGAGCATCAACAGTTACGTCTGGGTCTGTGCCTGGCGCCAACTCGATTTGAATATCGACCTCCTTAGCCGTATTGTCAATGACCTTTTTGATTTTGATTTTGCCTTTATCGTTTGCCTTCAAAATCGAATCTATGAGTGAAGAAGTAGTGGTACCAAATGGAATTTCTTTGATAGCCAAATTCTTTTTGTCTATCACTTCTATTTTCGCACGTACTTTTACTTTTCCTCCACGAGATCCGCTCTGATACTCGCTTACATCTATCGAACCTCCTGTCTGAAAATCGGGATAAATCTTTGTTTTTTTGCCTTTCAAAATATCAATAGAACCCTTAATCAGCTCATTAAAATTGTGTGGTAAAATCTTGGTTGAAAGACCTACAGCAATACCGTCTGTCCCCTGAAATAAAATCAACGGAAATTTCATGGGCAAAACTATCGGCTCTTTCTTTCGTCCGTCATAACTGAGTTGCCAATTGGTGGTAGCAGGATTAAAGGCTACGTCTTTTGCAAATTTAGAGAGGCGCACTTCTATATATCTTGGCGCTGCGGCACTATCGCCCGTGCGTACATCGCCCCAGTTTCCTTGAGTATCAAATATCAAATCTTTTTGCCCAATGTTTACGAGTGCATCGCCAATACTCGCATCGCCATGCGGATGATACTGCATGGTTTGACCTATCACATTTGCTACCTTATTAAATCGGCCATCATCCATTTGATAGAGGGCATGTAAAATTCTTCGCTGTACGGGTTTCAAGCCATCTTCGATGGCGGGTACTGCCCGCTCCAAAATCACGTAAGAGGCATAGTCCAAAAACCAGTTTTTAAACATATCGCCCACCATGATAGCACCTCCTGCTTCTTCCGTTATATTGTTGTTTTCTTCCATTTTATTTATGCTTCTATTGCTGTTTCTTCTTCCATTTCCACCACCACATCATCCGTATCTTTTTCGATACGAAGATTTTCGATAATAAACTCTTGCCGCTCCATGGTATTTTTGCCCATGTAGTATTCAAGTAGTCCTTTTATCTTTTTATCATCATTCAAAATCACGGGCGATACGCGCATATCTTCGCCTATAAAGCCCGCAAACTCTTCGGGTGATATTTCACCCAATCCCTTAAATCGGGTAATCTCACACTTGTTGTTGAATTCGAGCATGGCTTTTTGTTTCTCTATTTCATCATAGCAGTAAATCGTTTTCTGTTTGTTTCGGACTCTAAAGAGTGGCGTTTCCAAAATCTTGATATGCCCATTGCGCGCCAAGTCTGGGAAAAACTGTAAGAAAAAAGTCAATATCAGCAATCGGATATGCATCCCATCTACATCCGCATCGGTAGCTATCACAATGTTGTTATAGCGCAAATCATCAATTGAATCTTCGATATTGAGGGCATGTTGGAGGAGGTTAAATTCTTCGTTTTCATACACCACTTTTTTTGTCAAACTGTAGCAGTTTAGGGGCTTACCTCTAAGGCTAAAAACCGCTTGTAGATTAGGGTTTCGAGATTTGGTGATTGAACCTGAAGCCGAATCTCCCTCGGTGATAAAAAGGGTAGTGTTTTGCCGGTCTTCACTTTTCAAATCAGTAAGATGCAACTTGCAATCTCGCAATTTTTTGTTGTGAATATTCGCTTTTTTGGCTCGCTCGTTAGCGAGTTTTTTTATCCCTGCTATTTCCTTACGTTCTCTTTCTGATTGTAAAATCCGTTTTAGCAAGGCATCTGCTACTTCGGCATTTTTGTGTAGATAATTATCTAGCTTTTCTTTCAAAAACTCAAGGATAAACGCCTTCATAGTTTTGTCTTCACCTAGTAGCTTATCTGTTCCTAATTTCGTTTTAGTTTGCGATTCAAATACAGGCTCTTGAATCCGGATAGATATAGCCGCTACTATAGCTTCTCGTATATCGACTGTATCAAAATCTTTCTTATAAAAATCACGCACTACTTTCACTATGGCCTCTCTAAATGCTTGTAAGTGTGTACCGCCTTGTACGGTGTATTGTCCATTTACAAAGGAGTAGTACTCCTCGCCATATTGATTAGTATGCGACATGGCGATTTCTATATCATCGCTCAAAAGATGAATGATAGGATAGCGCAAATTTTCAACATCTTTTTTAGTCGAAAGCAAGTCATACAAACCCTTTTGTGAGATATACTTAGTACCATTAAAATAAAAGGCAAGCCCAGTATTGAGGTAGGTGTAGTTTTGCACCATGCCTTCTACATAATCCTTGAGAAAATGATAGTTTTTAAAAATCGTATTATCGGGAATAAACTCTACATATGTTCCATTTCGCTCGTCTGTCTTTATTATTTTGTGGTCTTGTATAAGTTCGCCTTTTTCAAATTCGGCACATTTCATTTCACCTTCACGTACGGCATACACTTTAAAATAAGTGGATAGCGCATTTACCGCCTTTGTGCCTACTCCATTGAGTCCTACCGATTTTTTGAAAGCTTTGGAATCGTATTTTCCACCTGTATTCATTTGAGATACACAGTCTATCACCTTTCCCAAAGGAATACCCCGCCCATAATCTCTTACACTCACCTTTTCTTTGGTGACCGAAATATCTACTCTACTGCCGTAGCCCATCACATATTCGTCTATGGTATTGTCTATCACTTCTTTTAGGAGTATGTAAATACCATCATCCATCGAAGAGCCATCACCTGTTTTGCCGATATACATACCTGGCCTTATCCGCATGTGCTCTCGCCAATCGAGGGTACGGATGTTATCTTCACTATATTCTACTTCTATTTTCTCTTTAGCCATTTTTATCGGTTTACGCAAATTTTATGCTAAAATAATTAGCAAAATCAATTTCTTCAAATAAGAAATCAACAACTGTGTTTTTTTTAAGGACAAATAGGAGAAAACAGCTGAAGCACCTATTAATTGCATTTATATGATAATATGTTTATATTTGAATATGTTGAAAAGCGTATCCCATTTTTTTCTTTGATTAATCTTAGTTTCAGGCTGTAAAAACACGAGCAATACAAAAGAAAACGAGTTAAAAACAAATGCTATGGCTACAACAGACGATAGCGAAATATCCTTAAATGAAATAGGGAATATGTGTAGCTACGCTGAAGTGGAGCAAAATGGGAATGTCTATATCCTATCTGAAAACACTAAGGTAAATCAGCTAATCAACCAAATAACTCATTTTATAGGAGCTCCACCAAACTTTGAAGTGCGTGCGGCTACGGTGGGCAATGCGTTGGCCATCATACCAGATAAAGGCAAGTATAAAGATATGCGAATGATACTTTACAACCCAAAGTTTTTTTTGGATGTAGAAGAAAACACACGAACAGATTGGGCTACAATCAGTGTTTTATGTCATGAAATAGGTCATCACATGCTATGGCATACAGTTTCGAAAGCTAACACTTACCGCACTGAACTAGATGCTGACAAATATTCTGGCTGGCTAATGAGAAATCTAGGAGCAAGCAAAGAACAATCTATACGGGTCATGTATAAAATGGGATCGGATAGTGATGGAAATACACACCCAAACAAAGATGCAAGAATGGCAGCTATCTTGGCAGGATGGGAGGAAGCCGATTTTAATATAAACGAGGGTGCTAAGATGTTTGCCAGTAGGATAAGTGATGAAAGGCCTCAACAAATCACCCTAGAAGCACTTGAAACTAGGCTTATCGAAAACGCCAATTATACTACCGATTCTTTACCTGCTCCTTTGCCAATGCCAGTGCCAGTGCCAGTACATGTGCAAGTACCTGTACCTTCCCCACCACAAAGCGCAATGGCAAAACCTGCACCATATCTAGCTACAACACAAATTAACCTGCCACGTAGTTCAGCCCAGAACGCCATACCTCACCCTATAAGTACTCCAGTCAAAAAGAATATTTTTGGTATCCCGCTCAAGTTTGTAGCTAGCGAATTAGAAGCGAAAATATTGAATGCTAATTATTTAAAAGAAGGAATAAGAGCAGAATACATATCTACAGCACAGTACCCGTCATTAAGAAACAAAGGAGCGTATTTAGTTTATATCGGGCCATTTTTATCACAATATAGCTGCGAGATAGCTGTAGAAAATTATAAAAAGCAGCATCCAGCCACTTATGGCATGCTATTGAATAGCACTTCCGAAAATATTGTTATTCATGGTTTAGGAAATATTCTAAGCACAAAAAAATAATATTTGTTTTATTCTTATTTTTAATTTAGTTCTTTAGCTTTAATAAAAAAATAACATTATGAAAAAAATAACTGGACTCTTAATGGTAATGACATTGTTTTTTGCTTCATGTAATACACCCACTGAAAGCGAAAACAAAACCGAAAACGAAACCACCACCACCACTTCAGAAGAAGGAATGAAAGTGGATGATGGAAACTCGTATAAAGAAAACATAGTCAAAAAGGACTTTAGACCTATCGATGTTTACATATTTATTGATGGGGATGAAACAAAACCTATTGAGAATGCTCGAATTTCTGTATCAAGCGAAGGAGAAGATGATCAATCTGGAGTGACCAACAGGTTAGGTATCTCTTCATTCACCCTTACCATTGATAAGCAGTATAAATTTACTATTGAGGCAGAAAGATATAGGACTTTAGTGACTACCGTTCCAGGTCGAGAAGGACTAAAGTTTGGTCTAGTACCTATCAAAAAATAAACACCTTAGTATCTATTCAAAAAAGCTGCTCTACTGAAATCAGTAGGCAGCCTTTTTTTTATTTTTAAAGCGCTTTTATTTATTGCATAACTCCGCTCGCAGCTTTGTGACTGTGGTGGTATTCCACAAAATACATATTGACCAGTCCTTTGTTTTTAGCAGGTAGTTGCCCCCTATATTGGCAATCAAAGTCGTTTTTGACTAATTGGTATGTGCTTTCATGGATGTTGATTTTCCCAGTATCACAGGCTTCTTCCATTCGCGCAGCAGTGTTGACGGTATCGCCCCAAATATCATATACAAACTTGACAGAACCTACAATGCCTGCGATCACTACTCCAGAGCAAATGCCTATCCTTATTTCAAAGGTATTATCCCCCAATTCCTTTTTCCTATCTAACATAAAATCGCGAATCTCAATTGCCGCATGCACTATATTTGGTGCATGATTGGGATTTGGCAATGGCAGTCCACAAACGGCCACATAGGCATCACCAACCGTTTTTACTTTTTCGATTTCATGCTTCGTTATTATCTCATCAAATTTTTGAAAACAACTGTGCAACTCACCTATCAGTACTTCGGGCGTTAACTGCTCTGTGAGTTGGGTGAAATTTTTAAAATCAGTAAACAAAACCGTGGTATCCAAATGCTGTTTTGCTTTTGTAAATCCATTTTGCTTTAACTCATTGGCAATTTCCTTTGGCAAAATATTTAAGAGCAATTGCTCAGAGCGATTTCGCTCGATTGAAAGATTTTCAAAAGCAACTTTCAACTCAACATGCGCTAAGCGTTCTATTTCCGCTTCCTTACTTCGCTTGTCCAATTCATATTTCAGTTTTAGTGCATTTAACTGTCGAATATTTTTTTGATTTTCTGCTTTCTCCTTATATTCTATGTAGCTTTTAAAATAGTCTAATGCCTTTATTGGATTATCTCTTTTCTCATATAAAGCTGCAAATGATTCTGCAATAAATTTCAATGAATCAAAATCGTGCTTACTATTTGCAAAGTTGAATGCTGCTTTTAGATCGGCCTCACTCCCATCAAAGTCAAGTATATTGATTTTAGCTTTGGCAAGTGAAATTTGCGCTTGCAATGCCAAGTTTGAATATTCGGCCGCAGTGCTCCGCTCAAAACAATCTGTCAATAAATCGATAGCCGCTTTGAAGTTTTGAAGCTGGATTTGTATATCGCCCAAGTTGTTTAAAGCAACCAACTCACTATATAAATCACCACTTTCGTGGCTCATTTTTAAAGCTTTTTCATTTGTAGATTTTGCTAGCGCAAACTCTGCTCGACTGCAATAAATATTGGCTATGTTTAAATATAGATTTACCGCATTAGCCTCCAAGCCTTTTTTCAATGCCACAAACAATGAGTCTTCAAAGAAAGTAAGTGCCTCATCAAGATTATCCTGATTTTTTAGCGCTACACCAATGTTGTTTTTTATAGAGGCGACCTCCGTCTCTTTATTTTCACTCTCATATACTTCAAGCGCCTGATAAAAATAACTTATTGCTTCCGAATAGTTTTTCATATTCAATAGCATACTCCCCATATTGTTGAGTGCTGCTGCTCGCTTTAGCGCATCCTCCATTTCCTCCGCAATATGCAATTGCTTTGAAAAAAACTGAAACGCCTCTATATCATCACCCTTATGATGAAAATATACAGCCAAAACAAAATAGGCTTCACTTTCTGCCATTTTATTCAAATGTACACTAGCATTAGCCACAACCGCCAATGCCTTTGCTCTAGCCATTTCAGGATCTTGAGCGAGCACTACTTTTGCTTCTGCACTATTTCTCTTGGCTTCGTCAAAATTCATAATGCTAAATTTAAAAAGTTATTCCTTAAAAAGTTGTAGTACTGAAATAAATTTGAGATTACGCACTGGGTTCATTAGTTTAGCCATATGCAATCAATGCTTAGTAAATGTCGTTAAAAAACAATGTCTGGTTATCTTATATCAAAGGCTTCAAATCCTATCTCCAACTCGAAAAATCGCTTTCGCAAAATTCGATAGAGGCCTACCTTCGTGATGTAGAAAAGCTAACGCAGTTTTTAGCGATTGAAAATAACCCTACGGCTCCACAAAAAATCACCCTCAAAGAACTAGAAGCCCTCATCGTATGGCTCAATGAAGTAGGACTAGAAGAACAAAGCCAAGCAAGAATTATATCAGGCTTAAAGGCTTTTTTTAATTACCTACTACTCGAAGATGAAATACAAATCAGCCCTGCAGCATTCTTACAATCGCCAAAACTCAAACGAAAATTACCTGATACCCTTTCGGTAGAAGAGGTGGTGAACCTATTGGAATCTATAGATTTGAGCAAGCCCGAAGGTGTGCGCAATAGAGCTATGCTTGAGGTACTGTATGGTTGTGGACTTCGGGTATCGGAGGCCGTCAATCTGCAATTTTCAAATCTGTTTTTTGATGTAGGGTTTGTAAGGGTAACGGGCAAAGGCGATAAAGAACGACTAGTACCTATCGGTAGCGAGGCGATGAAACAACTAACAATTTTTAGCAATCAAGTGCGCTGCCATATCCCCATCGTCAAAGGCGAAGAAGACTATGTATTTGTAAGCAATAGAGGCAAACGCATCAGCCGAGTGATGGTGTTTTTGATGATTAAAAAACAAGCTAAAATAGCTGGCATCGAAAAAGCTATTTCGCCCCACACCTTTCGCCATTCATTCGCTACTCACCTTATAGAAGGAGGCGCTGACCTCCGTGCGGTGCAGGAGATGCTCGGTCATGCTTCTATCACTACTACCGAAATATATACACATCTTGATAGAGATTACCTACGCAGCACGCTTGCTAGTTTTCATCCGAGGTATAAGTAACATTCGATACTCTCCAAAAAAAAAATGCGAGGATCAAATCCCCGCATTTTCAGTTTTATGTTATGCGCTTTTAGCACTAAAGTACTTTCGGTAACCATATACCAATCCTGCTCCTAAAAGAGCTATGATACCCCCATCTATCGGCACTCCAGCTGGTGGCGGTGGTGGTGGCGGTGGCGGTGGTGGCGGTTGAGCAAAAGTCACCTGCGACACTAGCAATAGCGCGCCACAGATCAAAAATGGGAGATACTTTTTATATTTCATAGTGCGTATTATTAATTGGTGAATAGTACCGTTTTAGAATAAGTTTGTCCATTAGTATGGGTTATCTTCACGATAACCAAACCCAAATGTACATTTTCCATTTGTTTTACAAATATTTTGTTGTTTGTAGCTGTTGAATATATTTCTTGCCCTATAAGATTATAAATGCTAATGACTTTATTACCAGTATCCATAGCGCGCACAAAGAGTTTATTTGCAGAAGTATATATTTCGGGTTGTCCATTTTTCAAATCTTCGATAGCCGTAGGATTTGCAGTACTGTCAGTAGGTGCTTGCAGCGTGCTAAAATGAAGCGCAAACCGCTCTCTAGCATCTTGCGTAGTAGCAGCGAAACGGTATTTTGTAGTAGCCTCTACATCCACAAATGTAGTTAGCTGTTTATCTTCCAACACCACCTTTGTGTTTTCGGGCAGGGTAGCCATCTCTTCAAAAGAAAGTTCAAAATCGCCATTAGCACCTGCTTGGAAATGCATATCCATAGTAGGCGTTTCGGCTATGCTGTTGGCTACATGATATTCGGCTTTTACATCATTTATCATCGTGTATATGCTCGGCTGTCCGCCTTTACTCACAAATTTCACCGCATCAAATCCATTATCAAAGTTTTTTGTAGCCAAAGATTCAAAAGCGATATTCGTTTTGTCTTTAAACCCATTGCCCGACACAATTACTTTCATTGCCTTTTCGCCATTTTTATTAAAGGTAGCTGGCGTAGATACACATTCCGCTTTAGTCACAGCATAGCTACCTGTACCATTACTTGATTTTCTAACATAAAACCCTTGAAATGGAGCTACAAATGCATTGCCCGAACCTGCAAAAATCGTAGTATAAGTACCTTGATAAGGACCTGAAGTATTATATATTTTCACATCATTATCGATGTCTGCTTTGGTAGCAAGATTGACAGTAGTAAGAAAAGGATTACCTACCAAGTTCCAACCAGATTGAAAACTATTGCCTTGCAATGTGAAAGTCGTAGCCCAAGTACCTCTAGTAACTGTAGTAATATAAGATGTACCTTGATTGGGAGTGCCAGTCACTGCAAAAGCGGCATTTCCGTTGAGATAAGCAGAATAGCCTTTAGCTGCATCTAGCGAGCCAGCCGATTTCACTTTCCATCCTTTCAAAATACAGCCTCCACCTACATTGGCTTCAGACCACTCAAAAAAGTTGCCATAGTTTGAGCCTACTTCCAAATTATTTTCATCGCAGGTAGCTGTAGGGGTCACAAATACATTGTCGGTACCGGTAACAGCGCCAATAGCTGAAAAAGCAGTATTCGCGATAGGCGAAGATATAAAGTGCTGATTGAAACCCGCATCTGGCACATAGCGCTGTGCGGTAATAGTGCCCACTGAGCCCGTAAATCCACTCGTAAAATTATTGACAATGGCGCATTGAACATCTGAAGTAGAAAGCAAAGTAACAGTGCCTGTGGGATTAAATGCCCCTTTCGCCAAGTTTAATGCTCCACCCACATAGAGGTTACCTCCCGATTTGACATCAAATATAAATGGCGCAGCACCTGTAATTAAATCAATACTCACCGTTCGAGCGAGCACGCTTCCGCCACTATTAATGTTGATCCCTGTATTGCCACTACCATTGTTTGACATTGCCAACAACTCATTCGACACTACCAAACCTCCATTTACATTCACCACTCCCCTACTGGCCGAACCCGCAGTTCCACTCGTACCATCTATAGCAAAATCGCCATTTGATAGATTGGTACCAAGTACAAAAAGGGTATCACCACTGTTGATTGTTACATTAAAATCAGCCGAGGCATTATTATAAAATGCAGTACCATTAAAACGAAGGTTTACATTTTGATCTATAACTAGATTGGTGACAGCGTTAGTAGCGGTGTTTTTTCGAAGACGAGATAAATCGGTAACACCAGTACCACTGATAGTACAGTTAGCACCTTCTATGTTAAATGAAATACCATCATTTCCACTGCCATTACCTATCACCCCATTGTTCACTACATCACCCCATACATTCAAGTATCTATTTGTGCCGTTATTATTGATATAGAATTTACCACCTGCTTCTACTGTCAAATTCTTCATATCTATTCCCGAAGTGTTGAGGGTAACTGTATGTGCATTTTGAATAACAAAATTGTTTAAGTCATTAAATACTGCAGTACCTGCTACTCCCAAAGGGGTGAGCGACCAAATAGCAGCAGAATGTAAACCCGATCCTCTGGAATAATAAGTATCCCCATCATTATCGTCTATAGCAAAAGTTTGCGAAGCAGCACCACTCAATGTAATTCCCGCAGATGGATTAATGAGGGCTATGGTGGCGGTTTCTGTACCTTCTACCAAAACATCATCTACTACGGTGAAAGTAGCTGTACCTGTAGTTTGACCATTTAAAATGGTAATAGTGGTAGAACTTAAGACATAGTCGCCAGCAGTAATACCAGTACCAGTCACAGTGATATCCAATGTTTGGTCGCCCACTACAGCTGCTGATGCAGTAGCCGTGAGAGTAGCTACAGTAGCAGCAGCCTCTGAGCCAGAAACTGGCGAAATAGCGAGTGATACAGACGGCAATACAGCTCCTGCCGAAGCACTGAAACTCCAATCGTCAATAGCTAAAGCATCGTCAGATCCTGCATCATTTACATCATCCCATCTAAGGCCTAAAACAGCTCCATTTGCCCAGCTAATACCTGTGATAGTAACGGATACAGCTGCTCTATTGGCAGTATTATTTCCATCTAATGCAGACGCGGTACTTGAACTCACTTGCGAAGTAAAATTTCCTGCTGTATTTGCAACATAACCCGTAGCTTCATCTACAGTAGTAGCTCCTACCTTATAGGCAAACGAAAGTGTATTTACATTGTTACTGCCTCCATTTCGCCATTGCTCCCCGGTGAAATTTAAAACAAAAGAAGTTAGGGTGCTGCCCGTGTTATTGGTTATCAAAACACCCAACCTCGGAATATTGGAACTAGCTAGTGAACCCAAGCTCCTGTCTGTAGCTGTACCTGTTCCAAAATTATATGAACCCCCAGTATTACTAGAACCTGTACCAGCAATCAAATTAGCAACTGTACCACCTACTTTACTTACATACCATCCATCTAAACCTGTAGCACTCACGGGAGATGCGCTCAGGTTAAAAGGTGTAGTAATAGCTTGCGTGCCCGAAGTTGGCAATGAGTTGAAATTTTGTGTAATAGTACTTCCTGAAGTAGCATAAGAGACTGTTTGCGCCTTAGTACCTATAAAAAAAGAAAAAAAAGTAACGAATAAAAAGAATTGCTGTTTTTTCATAAATAGTATTTTTTCAGATACAAAAATAATTAATTACTGTTAAGAAAAGGTTAAACTATAGTTGGATTTAAGATAACTGAGTAAAAAATCAATCAAAGGCTGATTTTAGTGGACAATAAAATCCAAACACCTCCTACTTTGAAATCAAACACTCGGCTATCAAACACTCACATATCGAAAAATGGCATATTAAACATCGAACAGTCCCATATCAAAAATCGCATATCAAATATCTGTATTCATAAAAATAAACTACTTTCGC
This sequence comes from uncultured Bacteroidota bacterium, assembly GCA_937894725.1. GTDB lineage: Bacteria > Bacteroidota > Bacteroidia > Chitinophagales > LD1 > CALAYL01. The sequence goes on along the minus strand of CALAYL010000036.1, from coordinate 59,319 downwards.
ACCGCAAAAAACAAGTACTATGATTTCTGTTCAAAATATATCGCTCCGCTATGGCAAACGCATCTTGTTTGAAGATGTAAACCTCAAATTTACAGATGGCAACTGCTACGGTATAATAGGGGCAAATGGTGCTGGCAAATCAACTTTCCTTAAAATCTTGACCAAAGAAGTAGATCCCACTACGGGTAATATAGAGATAGGCAAAGGCAAGCGTATGGCGGTGCTTTCTCAAAATCACTATGCGTTTGACGAAATACCCGTAATGCAAACTGTGCTTATGGGACACAAAGAACTATGGGATATCATGCAAGCTAAAGATGCCTTGTATGCCAAGCCCGACTTTAATGAAGAAGATGGGTTGAAAGTGGGCGAACTTGAAAATCAGTTTGCAGAAATGGATGGCTGGAATGCTGAAAATTCTGCAGCGGAACTACTCTCCAACTTAGGTGTGAAAGAAGCACAACATTATCAGTTAGTAAAAGAACTGGATGGTAATCTAAAAGTACGGGTACTTTTGGCGCAAGCACTTTTTGGCAACCCAGATATACTCGTACTTGATGAGCCTACTAATGACTTGGACGTAAAGACCATCTCTTGGCTCGAAGATTTCTTAGCTGACTATCAAGGTATCATCCTAGTGGTATCGCACGATAGGCACTTTTTGGATGCCATCTGTACGCATGTGGTGGATATTGATTTTGGTAAAATGCAGATTTTCTCTGGTAACTATTCCTTTTGGTATGAGTCGAGCCAGTTGATGTTAAAGCAACGTGCTGATTCAAACAAAAAAGCAGAAGATAGAATCAAAGAGTTACAAGATTTTATCCGCAGATTTAGCGCAAATGCTTCTAAATCTAAGCAAGCTACGAGTCGTAAAAAAGCTTTGGATAAAATCAATCTAGAGGATATGAAACCCTCTAACCGTAAGTATCCGGGAATTCAATTCAACAACATGAGCCGTGAGATAGGCGACTTAGTTTTGACCGTAAACAACCTGTCAAAATCGGATGAAAATGGGATGCTTTTTAAAAATGCCACATTCACCGTAAATAAAGGCGACAAAATAGCCATTATAGGAGAAAATAGTCTTGCTATATCTGCATTGCTCAATGTGCTAAACGGTACACTCAAACCTGATACTGGCACTCTCGAATGGGGGGTGACTACCACCATGGCATTTGTACCAAACGACAATTCTTCATTTTTCACCTCAGATATTGACCTCAACCTTATCGACTGGTTGCGTCAATTTTCAGAAGATAAAGACGAAACCTTTATCCGTGGTTTTTTGGGTAGAATGTTGTTTTCGGGTGAAGAATCGCTTAAAAAATGTCACGTACTTTCGGGAGGAGAAAAGATGCGCTGCATGTTTGCCCGCTTGATTATGCTCAAAGGTAATGTGTTGATTTTTGACGAACCTACCAATCACTTAGACCTCGAATCTATCACCGCACTCAACAATGGGATGCGCGATTTTAATGGTAATATCATTTTCACTTCTCGTGACCATGAGTTGACGGAGACTATTGCCAATCGTATCATTGAAGTGACTCCAGCAGGTATTATAGATAAAGTAATGACCTACGATGAGTACCTCAATAGTGCTGTAGTAAAAGAGCAAAAAGAAGCACTTTTAGCCACGCTTTAACGGTTATTCTGTAAGTACGGATGGAATATCTACCCTGCTCGCATTGATGGGATTTTTTCGAGCAAAACCGCCATCGGGCATTTTTACTTCATACCTTGCCCAGCCCTGAGCTAGACCCGCCCGTGGGTCTGGACGATAGTAGTCCGTAGTGACAATCTGAGCTCCCGATTCAAAAGCAGCATAAGATTGAAGATAGTCGCCTCTGCGGGCATTTTCAAACGCATCGGCTCTAGTGCGCACTATATATCCTTCCAATACCCGTGTAGATATCTCAGTTTTGCTTTTTAGTGGATCGTTGAGAATAATAAATACCGCATCGTCATTGGGTCTTGACTCATAGGTAAACATCGTACGACCTTTTAAACTTTGTCGCCCTTGCTTATACAACGAAACCATTTCGCCCTCCATGATAAACATAATTTTCCCTCTACATTCTCCCAATAGTGGCCAGGCGTTTAACTGTACCACTTGATTCAATGTTTTCAAATCGCCTCTTAACTTATCAGGTGTAATGATACTTTGCAAATCATCTCCAAAAACTTCTTTCACCTCTGCATCGAGCCTATCTGTAGAGGTTAAATCAAACTTTGGTGCTGGCTCAAATCCAAACTTTACTAACTGATCATTGTCGCCAGGCGATTCTGTTTTGGTTTCTACATTCACAAAAAGCGGAAGGTGACCAGGATGCTCATCTGACCATGCTTTTATGGCTTTCAACGAAAGCTTAAAAGTAGGTTGAAGACTATTAAAATCAATATCTTTAATATGTAATACTTTAAAGCCAGGCTCATTTAGCTCAGCAATACCACTATTGTCGTTCAATCCCATTATCGTATTAATGTGTCTAACGGCATAAGCTCCACCTTGCGGATCATTATAGATATCCAATTCTAGTCCTCTAATGCCATATTGTGACATCTGCACATCAAACGGCTCATGCGTATAGTCTAAATCGAGCGGATTCAAACTAGATGGCAAAAGTGATTTAACCGAATTGAGAAAATAAAGTACTGTATCATCGGTGCGTAAATGATAACTATTGTGACTCGCTAAAATTTGAATTTGGTTTAGCCGTAGCATTTGATCTTCGGGGCGTTTAAAAAAACTGCTTCTATTTTCTTTTTGACAAGAGGAAAGCAACCCGATGAGAATAAGTGAAATGGCAAAGTATCGCATATAATTATTTTAGTTATAATTCAAGTTAAAGAATTATAAAACACAAAGAATATTTTACTCAAATATTAAAACAAACAGCAAAATTTCATAAACGAACTAAAGGTAACCATTCAAACTTGTACCACTTCCTATACTAAGGAGATGGCGGACTAATTAATACTGCTTTTCTAATATAGGTGAATCAACTTCTCGCTTTAAACGACCAAGTAACCACAAATTCAGCTTCTACCTCACCCGCTTTATTGGTGCCTATGGCTTTACAGATGATAGTTTGCCCCTCTCCTGTTTCGATAGAGCGCACTATGGCTGCTTGAATATCTTTGCCACTATCGCAAGTAAAAGTAGTGAGCCCTGTCGCTTTTTTTACAAACTTAGCTTCGAGATTAGTGACTAACATCGCTATTGAAGGTTGCGCGTTCATGGTGTACATCAGTGCTATCATACCACTGCTCATTTCGGCTGCCATAGCGAGTACCGCAAAATAGGTAGAACCAAAAGGGTTTTGATTGAGCCATCGATACGGCACCGTTATTTCACATTTTTCACCACTTACAGATTTCACTTTGATGCCTGCTATAAAAGCCATTGGCAGTTTTATCAGCATAAACAACCTAAATAAGAATGGGCTGGTAATCCGTCCGATAAAAGTTTTTACTTCTTTCGCTTGGTTGGCCTTATACTGGGCTACTTTTTCTTCGGTGGTCATGGATTATATATACTTTAAAATTTCAATGAGATTTAAATTCAATTGCTCGATGGCCAAATTCATATCAATTGTTTGTGTGGCTATGTTTTTTTTTACCGCGCTGATTTGATAAAATGGCTGTCGCTCAAACATGCAATTATACACAAATCCTATACCATTCATGGTCAAAACATCTGTCTTGTATTTTTGAAACAACTCCGCTGCTAGTGGAGCATCTATTTTTTGAGCAATAGTGCCACTCACCACTTTTTTGAAATCGACAAAAATATTGAGATAGCTATTGTTCATATTCACAAAGCCACCTCGAAAGTGCGGAAAGTTAGCCACATCAATACTTTTCGACTCATACAAGTCTGCTCCCATGGTGTCAAATAACAAAGGTTTTTCTTTAATCACATTTACGACAGTACCCACCGATATGGATGGATTGAGCGCATCTGAAAAACCGGCATATAAGGCCAAATTATATCTGGTCACAATCGCCTTCGTTATCTTATGACTCATTTCAAAAAGCGCATTGCCACAAAACAATACATCGACTTCATGTTGCGCATAGCGTAGCGGTATAGGTTGTAAAAACTCTTGTGTTTCGACTGGCCAAGCAGCTCCACTTTTGTCTATAAAAGATTGCCGAAGTACATGGAAATAAGCCACATCGGGCAAACAGAGTAACATTTTCATAAGGCTAAGAAGCTAGAGATTTGTGCAAAAAATTATTGAGCGGTTTGAGTGCTTTGAAATGAGCCAAAACAAGCTTATCAAAGTCATCGGAGAGCACTTGCTTTTGGGTCAATTTGGCCATGGTATAAAATTGCTTATTGGCAATCAAAGGCTGCTCAACTGCAAACTCTTTGTATTCAGGCGATAATTTCACATTCTTTTCGCCTTGCAATTCACCATAAAATTCCTTGAACGCTTTTGTCGTTATAGCACTTCTAAATTCTTTAGGATTATAAAAAATCTCTTGGCGCACTTTAGCGAGTTGCTCTTTATCAAGTTGATACATCCCCCCCCCTAAAAATAGTTCTTTGACACCTAAATGTAAGTAACAACTTGGCCGCATATCCGTGGTGCTCCCACGGCCAAATGTAGCGGCCATATTAAGTTTATAAGGCGTTTTATCTTTCGAAAAACGAATATCTCTATTTATTCTAAAAATACTTTTTGACGCATTGGTAAAAATGGTATTATCATCTTTTGCCATCATATTGAGAATCTCTTGAACAAAGGCTTTAAATGGTTCACGAGCATTTTTTTCGTAAGCTGTTCGATTTTCATCAAACCACATCTTGTTGTTATTTTTTTCTAGTTCACTAAAAAACTGAAAATACTTTTTGCTAAAAAAGGACATACTTTCTTTTTGAAAAATTAGGCGAGTGAGCTACCTTGCGGGCTAGCTTTATATTTGGCTACTTGTGCGTTCATGACCTTAAACCAAAGTGGTGGAATAAGCGACAATACCATCATACCTGGATAGCCTGTAGGCATTTGCGGGCTCTCGTCAAAGTGACGTAGCACTTGATATTTGCGTGATGCCATATAGTGATGGTCTGAATGGCGTGTGAGTTCAAACAGCATCAATCGACCAATAGGATGATTGGAATTCCATGAATGAATCGGCATCACTTTTTCATAAAATGCGCCATCGATTTTATTTCTTCGCAATCCATAATGCTCTATATAGTTGACCGTTTCGAGCAATAGGAAACCAAAGGTAGCTGCAGCCATAAAACCAAGCAGCGTCTGCCAACCGAATAAAGCAAAGATGAGTACAAGAAACACAAGCTGAATGATTTGATAAACTAGCATTTCATTTTTGTGCGAATACCATGGTAAATTTAACTTTGACAAGCGATGATTTTCGAGCTCCCATGCCGAGAGCCAGCCATCTTTTACTGACCTAAACCAGAAATAATAAAGTGGTTCATTGAGTCTTGATGAAGCGGGATCTTCGTCTGTTGACACATTTTTGTGATGACCTCTATTGTGCTCTATAAAAAAGTGTAGATACAGCGAAGTGAGTAAAAGCAGTTTTGACATAAACTGCTCATGCTTGGTGCTGCGATGGCCAAGTTCATGCGCTACATTGATACCAAACACTCCACACGATATTCCTAATGCAGAGATAAGTCCAGCTTTCTCCCACCAAAGTAGTGATGGGTCATTGAATCGATAAATAAAAAGCCCAAGAACCACATACTGCACAGGCACAATAAGCCATACCATAAGGTCATAAGCAAATTCTTTTTTGATAACTTCCTCTTCAGCTTTTTCATAGTTTTTAGTAGATCCTTGCATAAACAATTCTAAAAAGGGAATAAGTGCAAAGGCATAAAATACGGCAAAATACGTCCAAACACCACCTGCGAGCATAGATAAAAGAATAGCCGCCACCGTCACTAGAGCTGAAATGTATTTTAAAGCTTGTATTGACATGATTGTTGTTTTTGCTAAGTTAATCAAAAATACAAACCACCCAAAACAAGAAAAATTGAGCTACTTGAGCTTTACTTTTTTATTGACCTCCACAGGAAGAGATTTTTTAAAAACGAACCATTTTACTTGGATGTTTCCAGCTACTTTCAAATCGAGTTCTTTATTCGTATATACTTTGTAAAGTTCTTTGATACCCTCTAGAATATTCATATCGGGCTTTACGGTGAGTGCTAGAGGTATAGAAAAATCGCTTTTGCGCCCCACAGTTACATCGCGTTGCTCATTTATGTAAATCATTTTTTTGCCATTGATGAGCACATCTAGGCCTATACCGTTTATTTTAAATTTAAAGCTATTAGGGTTGTAAAAAACAATATCCGTACCAAATGTAAACCCACTACTCCCAATAGTTTCGTAGCGAAGATTATCATACCTTTTAAACTCAGGTGTGTATATTTTGCAAGCAGAAAAGCTAAGCAATAAAAGGGTAATAACCCCTAGTAAACTAAAATTTCTCATAACCGTATTATGTCACAAAGAAAATTAATTTGTTTGAAAAGTTGTATCCACAAAAATGGGCATATCAAACTTACCAAACCAACCTCCTGAAGAAAGTTTGCCTCTTGCCGTAAGTTTGTATGTGGGTGGCACATCTACATCTGTAAATCGGATTTCAAATGGATAGCGAAACGTTTCGTTTGACTTGACATGATTAGGTATAGGCTCTTGTAGCTCGCCTACGGTATTGTCGTTTAGCTTTATGGTCACATAGAGCTCTCCCAATTTGGCACTAAAGGTAGAAGGGTTAGATACCACTATCACTCCTTTGAGTGCATACGCATCAGCACCCATAGAAACGACTGCGGAGAGCTGAGTCGCTTTGATATAGGGCTTATCTTTCTTGCCAAAATACTGCATGGCTGCTACAGCAAGCAATACAATCAGCAGAATGGGTAGGGTACGTTTGAGGAGCATGGTTTATGGGGTAAGTACTATCGGTCTTTCAAAACTTTCTTCCAACGAAATTAGGGTTTCTGTACGACTAATCCCACTTATTTTTTGAAGTTTATCGTGTAGTACTTTGCGAAGATGCTCAGTATCTGTACAGACTATTTTTAGAAATAAAGAGTAGTTGCCCGTTGTGTAATGACACGAAATGATTTCATTAACTTTCTTGAGTTCTTTTAGCACCGAGTCGTATTGGTCGGAGCGCACTAAATATACCCCTATAAAGGCCACTACGTCTAGCCCTATTTTCTTTGTGCTTATCTGCAATTGCGCTGGTTTTACGATACCTAGTCGCTCTAGTTTTTTCATACGCACATGTACAGTACCGGGCGAAACAAAGAGTTTTTGTGCTATTTCTGTATAGGGGGTATTTGCATTTTGGAGCAAAGTGTTCATAATACCTATATCGGTATTATCAATTTCGTAATGAAGAGCCATTTTTTTATATCTATTTTATGTAAAACATAAACAAAGTTATATATTTTATACAAAATGTAATTATTTATACATTCTTTTGATTTTATTTTAATAAAAAGCAGACTTATCTATCTTTGTGTCATCATTGTTGGGTGATGAAATTTGGCAGACATACCCACCTGTCTCGGGGGTGAGGAACAAGGGATAAACCAAGGTGCAAACCAGCCGCTAACCGCCTCGTGTAGGTTCGAGACCTACCTCAACAGCACAATAATAGCCGCTGGCAATTGCCAGCGGCTATTTATATTTTTATTAACATTACTGATTAGCTTGATTTTCGCACATATTTTGTCAAAATCACAATCTGCTGATTATCGATTTTGCCTTCTATTTGTTCAATATTATCGGGCACTAAGCGAATATTTTTTACAGCTGTACCCATTTTGGCATTGAGGGAGCTACCTTTTACATCAAGAGACTTAGTGAGCACTATAGAGTCGCCATTTTTTAGGATAGTGCCATTGGTATCTCTGTGAAACATATCTGCACCATCATTTTCATGATCACCACTGAGTTTGGCGAGTGCTAAGGTATCGTCATCCAGATACATCATGTCAAGTGCATCGGCTGCCCAGCTTTGGCTTTTGAGCCTATTGAGGATTCGCCATGAGGCTATTTGCACAGGAGCAACTTCGCTCCACATACTTTCGTTTATACAAGCCCAATGTGCGCTATCGAGTTCTTCTATTTTTTCGAGCTGCGCACTGCATTTGCCACATACCATGAGCGCATTACTCGCCTGCTTTTCTTCAATACCAGCTAATTGATAGATAGTAAGCGAGTCAGTAGCTTTGCAAAGTTCACATTGACCGTTACTCCGTTCTTGTATTTGTTGTTCGATTGTCATAAGTTATTGTGTTTAGTCTGTTTTGGGTGCTATGGTTACTTTGAGTCCATCGAGTTCGGGCGCTATTTTGATTTGGCAGCCTAATCGGCTATTGCTTTGCACAAAAAAAGCTTGATCGAGCATGTCGAGTTCGCCTTCTGTTTGCTCATGAAGTGGATGATCGCTATGAACATATACTTGGCACGAAGCACAAAGTGCCATGCCACCACAAGTGCCCTCTACACCTAGCTCATACGACTTGCACACCTCCATAAGATTCATATTCATATCGGTAGGTACCGTGAGTGCATGCTCTACTCCTTCTCTATCTGTCACATACACTGTAATGTCTAAAAGTTGTTCCATCGTTAAAATCCTTCTATACCCGCTACGGTAGTGTATTTAAATTGTCTTTTTTTATCGGGATAGCAAATTGCAAAAGCAGCTTGCACGGCAATTGTAGTTTCATGAAATCCACACAAAATCAATTTCAATTTGCCCTGATACTCGTTGATATCGCCTACGGCAAAAACACCTGGAATATTCGTACTATAATCTGTAGTATCGACTAGTATGGCTTTTTTATCGATATTTAATCCCCATTCAGCGATAGGCCCTAGCATAGGCGACAAACCGTAAAGTGGCAACCAATAATCGGTAGCTACATTCACCGTCTCTCCGCTGTTTTTCTTTATCAGCACTTCGGTCAGACTGCCAGCACCACTTACGCCTACGATTTCCGCTTCAGTAATTACATTTATTTTTCCCTCACGAGCTAAGGTCATTACTTTCTCGACCGAATCGAGATGCCCCCTAAAACTATCTCTGCGATGTACAAGGGTGATACTTTTCGCTACATCGGCCAAAAAGATAGTCCAGTCTAATGCAGAGTCGCCCCCCCCTGAAATCACTATAGATTTGTTCCGATATTTTTCAGGGTCACGCACCACATAATCAACACCTATCTCTTCAAAATCGCGAATATTTTCAATAGGTGGTCGTTTTGGCTCAAAACAACCTAAGCCAGCTGCTATAAAAATAGTAGCTGCGTCAAACTCACTGCCTTTATTGGTTTGAACTAAAAAACGTCCATTTTCTTGACGCTTGATTTGCTCTACCCGCTCACCAAAGGTAAATCCAGGCTTGAAGGGGGCTATTTGCTCCAATAGATTCGTAATCAAATCGGCTGCCAATACGGATGGAAACCCAGGAATATCGTAGATAGGTTTTTTGGGATATACCTCAGCCAACTGGCCTCCAGGCTGAGGTAACACATCCACAATATGACATTTCAATTTAAGTAATCCAGCTTCAAATACAGTAAAAAGACCTACAGGCCCTGCTCCAATAATAAGTATATCTGTTTGTATCATAATGGTGCGAATTTGCATAAAATAGTGGATTGTGGAAAGATAAATTGTCCGCTTTTACAGTTTTATACAAACTCTATTGTATTTTTGGGAAAATATCAATTATGAAAAAGGCAATTTTTATACTATTGTCCATACTGTTACTTGCACTTGCTGCCTATTTTGCATATACACAATATGCGTATAGCGAGGGAGTGAGAGCGGGTGTATTGATTAAATTTTCTAAGAAAGGCTATGTGTTTAAAACCTACGAAGGCGAGCTCAATCTAGGTGGTGTATCACAGCAGCAAAATACAATCATGAATAGTATCTGGGAATTTTCGGTCAAAAATGATGCTACGGCCAAAAGACTTATGGGACAAGAAGGAAAAAGAATGCAACTACACTATAAAGAAATCAATAAGAACTTTTTCTTTCAAGGTGACACGAAGTACTTTGTGGACAGTGTGAAGATAATAGAGTAATAGCTCATAAGTCACCTTTTACCTCTGGAGTAAATATTTTTTCTCCATTTTCAAAAAGATGTCCGTAGTGCTTTTTCAATTCTGCATAAAATAAATCGTACGGCAAATCATCGAATGTACCATACTCATGCAGGTACTCCATGTATTTTTTTCCATCAGGCGAAAAGGATTGAAAAATAGAATCTTCTCTACCATTAAACTCGAGTGCTTCGGTACCAAATTTTTCACAGAGCGATTTATTAAATGCTGGTGTGCATTTCACCCAATTACCGTCTAAGAAAAACTCGTTGTAGCCATGAAAAACAAACTTGTCTGTACGCAATGTCTCAATAAACTTTTGGGAAGAAATATGATTTCGGACTATCGAAAAACCTAGTCTAGACGGTACTCCTAGCAATCTACCCGATGCGGCTAAAACCAATGATTTTTCGATGCAGTAACCAATACCTCTAGTAATTGTTTGACTAGCCGAAATAGCATCAGGACGCAAAATAATATGCCAAGGTGAATAGACAATACTGTCGCGAACAGCATAATAGAGCGATACAATATTTTCAATATCGGTAACTAAACTATTTGTGTACTTGTGAGTAAATTCAACTACCAAAGGGTCATTAAAATCTATAAATGGAGTAGGCGTAAGATATTTTTGCATCATAATACAATGTTAATGATTTTGACAAAACAAATGATAACGTATTTTCGCACTCAAACAAGCTATATGAATCTCGACTTACAACTCCAAGAATTCAAATTCAAGACCCCAATATATCAACGATGGAGCGATATGGACGAAGCAGGACACGTGAACAATGCCGTATATCTCACTTATCTTGAGGAAGCGAGAGTGCGTTATTTTCACGAAGCTACGAAATGGAATTGGCAAGAAGATGGTATCATTTTAGCTAATGTAAATATGAATTATGTAAGACCGCTGCTCTATAACGAGGCTGCATTTATTTATGCTCGTGTATCGAAAATAGGCACAAAAAGTTTTGAAATGCAGTATATCATTACGGTTGAAAAAGCAGATTCGAAAGCACTTGTGGCTCATGGATCTTCAGTTCAAGTGATGTTTGATTATAAAAACAACTGTTCTACATTAGTCCCCACTACTGTGCGTGAAAAATTGAGTACTTTTGAACAAAACTCATTTTAGGCAATGCTACTCCCTATCAACCCAGACAATATAAACGACCGATATATCAATCAGGTAGTCAATACACTCCGAAATGGGGGTATTATTATCTACCCAACAGATACCGTTTATACATTGGGCTGCGATATCAATAATTCTAAAGCCTACGAAAAGATTTGTAAGCTCAAGGGAATAAAGCCGAACAAGGCTAACTTTTCGATAGTTTGTTTTGATTTGAGCCATATCACAGATTTCACTACACAGGTTCCAAATCCCTGCTATAAGTTTATGAAGAGGGCATTGCCAGGGCCATTTACTTTTATTTTGAACGCCAATAATATGGTGTCAAAAATTTTTGGATATAACAAAAAAACAATTGGTATTCGTGTACCAGACAACAATATCTGCCGTGCTATCGTAGATGCACTAGGCTCACCTATTCTTTCTGCTTCAATCAAAAATGACGATACGATTTTAGAGTATATGACTGACCCCAATGAGATTTTTGAAGTATATGAAAACATTGTTGATATCGTGATAGATGGTGGTGCAGGCGATAACGTAGCTTCTACAATCATCGACTACACTACTTCAGAAGCTTTTGTGGTAAGAGAAGGCAAAGGAGATATCAATGCTGTTTAGTTCCAGACGGCTCTAATCATTCGCTTCTTTTCAGCAAAGTCTAGTTTCAATTCTATATCTTCATAACCACACTTTGTCAATAAAGCCATTATTTCGTCAGCATAAAACTCGTTGATTTCAAAATAGAGCTTACCTCCTTTGACCAAACTCGATGTTGCTTTGTGCGCTATCACATCATAAAAATGAATAGGATGCTGCGAGAATAATGCCAATGCTGGCTCATACTTAAGTACATTGGGGAACATAAGTTCTTTCTCATCAAATCCTACATAAGGTGGATTGCTTACAATCACATCAAATGTGCCTTCAACTTCATTTGCTAAAATATCCAATAAGCTAAAATATACGTCTAGCTTGTTTTTGAGCGCATTGGATTTAGCCATTTCAATAGCTAGTAAAGAGACATCCACTCCTCTCACATCTGCATTGGGCAAAAAATGTTTTAAGCTAATCGCTATACAACCACTACCAGTGCCTATATCGAGAATCTTTTTTGCTGTAGGCTCAGACGCTACTATCCAGCGCACTAGGTCTTCCGTTTCGGGTCGAGGTATCAGTACATTTTTATTGACCTCAAACTGTAATCCACAAAAAAATTCATAACCTAACACATGTTGCATAGGTTCATCCTGCAATAATCGGTATAAATGTGATTTTAAAGTGCGCTGTTGAGCCTCAGTCAATATTTCTGATGCTTTCAGATGCTGCGCTAAAAAAGATAAACCGGTAACTTCTTCGACCAATATCTTTGTAATGGCCTTGGCCTCGCTGGGCGAGTATATATTACCTAGCGAATCATGATATAAGTTTATGACTTCAGAAATGGTCAAAATGTTTTAATTTGTAAAAGCAAAATTAACCAAAAGCTTGGTCAATCACGAAAAATACATGCTAAGGGCAGTCGAACTGGCCGAGAAAGGCCTGGGTCGAGTAGCCCCAAACCCTTTGGTGGGAGCCGTATTGGTGTATCAAGATATGATCATTGGAGAGGGTTGGCATGCCCACTTTGGCGAAGCTCATGCAGAAGTAAATTGCATTAAAAACGTAGCCACTGAAAATAAACATTTGATCAAGGAGGCTACCCTTTATGTAACCTTAGAGCCTTGTTCGCACCACGGCAAAACACCACCCTGTGCAGATTTGATTTTAGCTAACGGCATTAAAACCGTGGTAATAGCCCATTTAGATCCTTTTGAAAAGGTAAATGGCACAGGAGCCGCTAAACTCACTAAAAATGGAGTAAGCGTGATAGTAGGCGTAGCAGAAAAAGAAGCACGCCATGTCAATAGACGTTTTTTGACACGTATCGAAAAAAAGCGCCCTTATGTAATTTTAAAATGGGCTGAAAGTGCTGATGGATTTATGGCCCCTAATACTCAAACACCATACTGGCTTAGTAGTCATGAGTCTAAAATCTTGACCCACAAATGGCGCTCAGAAGAGGCCAGCATTATGGTCGGCTACAACACTGTTTTATTTGATAATCCGATGCTAACAACTAGACTTTACAAAGGCAAAAACCCTATCCGAATAGTGCTTGATAGGGAGGCTTCTCTACCCACCACTTTTGCTATTTTCGATGGAGCCAGCGAGACCCTTATTTTAAACAAAAACAAATCAGAAAAATCGGATACTATTCAATATCTGCAATGCGATACAAACAATCCAAAATCTATTTTAGATACGCTTTATGCGCTAAACATTGAATCTGTATTTATAGAAGGAGGAGCTAAAACCTTACAACTTTTTTTAGACCATGATTTGTGGGATGAAGTTTGCGTTTTTAAGACAGAAACAAAACTTATAGACGGACTCAAAGCCCCTTCTTTAAATCTCACACCCATATGTGAGCATCAAATCAGTACAGATAAGCTAGCTATTTATCAAAACCCGAAAAACAAATTTTAGATGATAACCGAATTGATAAAATTCTCAAAAAATGTATCAAATTTACAATATGATTAGGTATATCTTGTGTTTATTAATAGTCTCGTTTAGTTGCAAATTAAATGCTCAGCATTGTAGTTTTCATAATTCCTCCGAAACTATACAGCCCACAGTAGAAAATGCAAGCGTTTTTTTGTCTGAGCATTTTAAAGAAACACTACAAGATTCAAAACTACGATTGACAGCCGAAACCAACAGCTTAGCTGCTGTTCATTTTAGTTTTGAGCAGACTAAAGAGGGTATAGTGATAGCCAATACTTTCGTAAAAATCAGCATCGCTAAAGATGGTAAAATAGTGAGTATTTATGATCAGCTAGTTAATTGCAAAAAGCTAACGCCTAGCATCTTTTTACCTATAAAAATCAATACACTTTCGATTGAAAAAAGCATTATAGAAAGCACTGAAAATGTGTGGTGGATAGACAATGAAATACTTGTACCCGCATTAAAAATCATTGCAGAAAATGAAGAACATAAAAAATCAATGTCGATTTATTCGAAAAAAGGCAAGGTGTATGAAATACCAATGAGCTTCCATTTTATGCCAGATTCTATGGCTTCTGGCAAAGTTTTTTATCCAGACCCGCTCACATCGAGCGGCAATGTATATGGCGGATTGTATCGTGATTTTAATGATAGTGACACTACAGCTTTAAATAATGAACGAATAACTAAAACTTTTAAAGTCGATTTTAATGGTACTATTTTCCAGCTCAAAAACGTTAGCCTAGAATTAAGTGACTTAGACAATGATGGCACACCCATAGCGACTTCGCCTACACCTTTTTTTGATTTTACTAGAGGCCAAAAGGGGTTTGAAGATGTGAATGCATTTTATCACATCTCTTCATTACAGCAGCGTTTGGAAAATTATGGATTTAGCATCTCCGTACCCAAAGTGATTATAGACCCACATGGCACTTCGGCAGACAATTCCTTTTTTACTTATCCTAATTTTATTTATTTCGGTACAGGAGGAGTTGATGATGCCGAAGATGCAGACGTGTTACTCCACGAATATTCGCACTTTCTTTCTCGAAATGCTGCCCCAAACACAAATGTGGGTATGGAACGACAAGGAATAGATGAAGGCTTTGGAGACTATGTAGCAGCTTCCTATTCACAGGCTATTAGTACGTTCAAAAAAGAATGGATTTATAACTGGGATGGACATAACGAATACTGGAATGGAAGAACAGTAAACACCCCTCGTCTTTATCCAAATGACCTGTTAAACAACATCTACAAAGATGGCGAGATGTGGAGTAGTACTTTGATACAAATTCATGATGAGCTTGGGCGTGGAAAAACAGACAGCATCCTATTTGAAAGCATCTATCAATATGCGGCAAACATGACCTATCCTATGGCAGCTCAAGCACTGCTCAAGGCAGACACCCTACTGTATGGCGGGGCTAATTTTTGTGTATTGGCAAAACACCTTGGCAATAGAAAATATATTCAACTACCTCAAAATGGCTGTGATGTAGGTATATCAGCTATTTCAAAATTGCAACTAAGTGTAATAAACACAACGGAAGGCTTCATCCTCTCTAACGATGAAAAAGTAGTGGAGTTTTCGCTTTTTGATTTGCTTGGACACCAGATTGTTCAAAGTAATACATCGACTTTTTCTGCTAGAAAAGAGTTAAAATCTGGTATCTATATCATTTATGCCAAAACGAAAGAAGGAACAAAAGTAGCAAAATGGTGGAGTGGCTATTGATTTACGCTAGCTACTACCAAATAATTGTTCCGAATGGCACGCACTACAACCTCCTCCCCTTTTGATATAAATGCCCCATCTGCATTGGCATCATAGTGAACATGATCAATGGTGATTTTGCCCTGTGGCCGAAGGTCAGTATAGCATATCGCTACTGTACCTACGAGCGTGTCTAATCCAATTTCCTTTACCGTAAACCCCTCTTTGGCATTGAGTTCAGGCTTTACACTACTCCAGTTAAATACCGGTGAATCGAATAGGTTTTTACTAAAAAACAAGATCAACACAAGCGGACTAGCAATCGCCACAGTGACCATAAACACAGCCATTGAAAATGCGCCTTTGGGTACAAATGTAAAGTCAAAAACGATGTTGCGTACCATCGCTAATGCTAACCCCAATACCACTAATACGATACCAGATATACCCGTAATACCAAAACCTGGAACGACAAAAATCTCTAACAAAATCAATATAATCCCTATGATAAAAATGCCTATTTCCCAGTTGGCAGCTAGACCTTCGAGATAAAGCGGGGCAAAATAGAGTATAGCCGCAAAAGCAGAAATAACAATAGGAAACAGTGTGCCTGGTGCTTTGAGTTCCATAAAAATACCACCAAAAATAATCAGCAATAAAACACCCGATATTGCGGGATTCATAAGATACATCACAGCTTTATCTACTGCCGATATTTCTTGTTTTTTGATAGTATAGCCATTACCTAATCGACTCATTATATCATTTATACCCGTTACTTTTGCATTGCAATAACCTGCTTTGATCGCTTCCTCAGTAGTGAGTGAAACAATTTTCCCATCCTCCTTGATACTGTCTATCACTAAATGTTCATCAGCCATACCTTCCGCTATAAGTGGATTTCGACCAGTTTCCTCGGCAGTTGCACGCATTTTTTTTCGCATATACGACTGATATTTTTCGGGCATCATCTCTCCCATTTGATTTACTACACATGCAGCTCCGATGGTGCTTCCAGCAGTCATATAAATACTATCGCAAGCGATTGAAATCAAAGCTCCAGCTGATGCTGCATTGTTTTTGATAAATACGAGGGTAGGTATTTTTGATTTCAATAATAAGGTTCGAATCTTATCTCCATCTTCTAACGCACCTCCATATGTATCCAAATTGAGTAAAATAAATGAAGCACTTAATTTTTCAGCTTCGGCAAGTGCCTTCTCAGTTAATTTTGTCATAGAAGGACCAATCTCTTGATCAATAGTAAAACTATATACAATCTTTTGAGCATATATCTGTTGGTTGTTTAGTAAACTAAACAACATTAGCAACAAGAATGTGTACAAGTGATATGATGTGCGATTCATTAGCATCTGAATGATTATTTTTGAAAAAATTTAGCTATGCCAAGATACATACTTTTCGTGATTTGTTTTTTTGTTTTGCAATTATTAAAAGCGCAAGAACCAGCTAGTTTTATCAATATAGAAACCCAGCCAAAACAAACATTTTATTCTATCGCTCGCGACTTTAGTGTAGATGTAAAGATTTTGAAGAAATACAACGATCAATACTCTCCCGATTTTTTACTTAAAATCGGTGATGTCGTGAGGGTACCGGTGTTTGAAGCGAATACAAAAGTCGAAGAAAAAAGCATCTCAACCACAAAAAACAAAACCCACACCGTAGTCAAAGGAGAAACCGCTTATGGACTTTGCAAAAAATATGGCATATCGTTTCAAGATTTCAAACAATGGAATAACCTTACAACAGACTATGGGCTCAAACTTGGGCAAACTGTCATAGTGGGGAAAACAAAAATGGAGAAACCTACGCAAACTCCTCCTCCATCTACAACCGCGGTAAACATTCCAAAAGAAAATAAATCTGCTACCAAGCCTGTGCAAACAGTCAAAGAAGAGATCAAAGAAGATGCCCTTTTCGTTCCTATAGCTATTACTAAAGAAGTAAAAAAAGAAGAGGCGATAGTAGTGGAAACTCCGACAAAATCACCTCACACACCTCAGCCAATAGTCGAAAAAAATAAGCCCCAAGAATCAATAGTGGGTAAAAATGTAAGCATAATGCGAGGCATTGGCAAAACGACTAATGACGCGACTCTCTCAAGTGCAGCATTTGCCTTTTATGACTATGCCAAAGTAGGCGACAATATTAAGGTTGTAAACCTAATGAGCAAGAAAGTGTATTTCATGAAAGTAATTGGAAAAATACCACAAGCTGAAAAAGACGAAGAAACTATACTCATAGTATCACCCGAAACACTCCAACATCTCGGCACGAATGAGAACAGATTTTTGGTACAAGTATCAATCCAATAAATTGGCCTCAAACAGATCTATCATTTCACTAAGCACTATTGCAGTAGCTCCCCATATCACATAGCCCTCAAAAATAAAAGCAGGCACCTCAAAAAAAGTATTGGAAGGCAGTGGTATCATCGTTTTCGTTTTATTGCTTTTTTCCAAAAAGAAGGAAAAAGGGATTTCGATCACCGCTTCCACCTCTTGAGGCTGTTTTATAAATGTAGGCGTACACGTGCTCATGGCTAAAAACGGTTGTACATTAAAATTGCTAGGCGGAATATATAGCTCAGAAAGTTTTCCTATTATCTCTATATCGCATGGCGGTACCCCTACTTCTTCATGCGTTTCTCTGAGTGCCGTTTCTATCAATTCTTCGCCCATTTCTCTCTTTCCTCCCGGAAAACTCATCTGCCCACTATGTACTCCCTCATATTTTTTTCGTTCGGTAAATACTAAATGCCAATCGCCATTTTTGGGATAAAATAAGGCTAAAACCGCACTTTCTTTTGGATTGAAAAGTTTAATCTCATCGACAGTATAGGCAGGCCGATAACTAGGCGCCATCTTCATTTGCGAACTAAAACCAGGCAAGGGTTTACGAACAATTTCAGTTAGCCGCTGAGGGGAAAGAAAATTCAAATTCATTTTTATAGTATCATTTTTTAACTTCGTCACTCATTTTTCTAACACAATATTATGCAAAACAGATTTGTAGTATCTGGAAATATTCAAGACAACAAAGAAGTCATCCTCGCTTACGAGCTAGTAGAAGCGGAATTTAAAATCAATCTCTTTGTGATTGACAAGGCCGCACTCGGTATAGAAAAACTCGCTATTCTAAAAGACAGCTGGGTCAAAGGCGAAGCATTTTCGTTTGGCGAAGAGACTACGCTTATCAATCCTGATATCAACGAAGATAGCATTTTGCCTGCGCATATAAAATCAGAACAAGTAGGCGAAATACGCCATTACCAAAATGAATGGGCGGTTCAACTTTTGACTAATAAGCTTTGGGAAGTATATATCAACAAGCTCAATGACCTAAAAAAACTTTCTGAAAAACTGACCCATTACAGCAAAGATTTGTTTGAAGAAACTAAAGGATTTTGGGAGCAAGTACTAGAAAACAAAAAAGAACGAAATATCTCCCAACAGCGTTTAGAAGAAATAAAAGCAGATGTAAACGAAATCTTTGACAAGCTCAAAACCTTTAGAAAAGAAGAATCAGAAGAATTTGAAAAAGCATCGCGTGCGGCACTCGATAGTGCTACCCAGCAGCTCGATGCACTAAAAAAGAAAATAGGTGAAAACGCCAACTTTAAAACCTTATCTGACGAAGTAAAACAAATCCAATACAATCTTCGAAACACCCGATTTTCTAAATCGCACGAAACGACTATCCGCAAAGCATTTGACGATACTTTTCATCTTATCAACGAGACAAGAAAGTCCTATTTTGGCAACCGAAATGAGAGCCGCATTGCTGGACTTCAAGAGGTATTGAAAAAAATGGAAGGAGGACTCGCTAGAGACCAAAAGGATTTGGAGTATTTTACTAAAAAAGCAGAAAGCCCTAAAATTCATTCTTTAGAATTGCAACTACTCAAAGTACGTATCAGACAAGTGAAAGACACCATCGATTCTAAGCAACTCAAAGTAGATGACATTAAAAAAACTATGGAGGGACTGATGAAGAAGAGTAGCTCATCGGAATTGACTAAAGACACCACTCTAGAAGAAGAGTTATAAGGAATTTTCACTTACAATAGCTCTCTAATGACATTTAATTAAATATATAGAAAATAACAAATTTTCTGCCATTTTGTCTTAAATTTGTGTTTGACAATTTACGATATAATCTATGAGCAGCCCTATATATTCTAATGAAATTGCCTTTGAGCTACCCAACAAAAAAATTGATGAAACTCGTCAAGGCGAAACACTTACCGCACTGAGGCCAGAGAGCGTGCCATCTATCGGTAAAAAATACTATATCGAAAGCTATGGCTGCGCCATGAATTTTTCGGATAGCGAGGTCATCGCTTCTATTCTAGCCAACGCTGGTTTTGACGCTACCACAGATTATATGACGGCAGACCTTATACTCATCAACACCTGCGCCATTCGTGACAATGCAGAGCAACGAGTGCGGGCTAGATTGCACAATCTAGGAGCTGTCAAAAAAATAAAAAAAGACACGCAGATAGGCATACTTGGCTGCATGGCCGAACGACTCAAAGAAAAACTACTAGAAGAAGAGAAATTAGTGGATATCATCGCAGGGCCAGATGCTTATAGGTCGCTGCCCGACCTTGTGCTTACCGCCACTAGCGGACAAAAAGCCGTAAATACATTACTCAGCCGTGAAGAAACATACGCTGAAATCAGCCCAATTCGGCTCAACTCAAATGGCGTGAGTGCATTTGTGAGCATTACCAGAGGTTGCGACAATATGTGTTCATTCTGTGTAGTACCCATGACCCGTGGAAGAGAGCGCTCGCGCGATTGGCAACTCATCGTCCAAGAAGTTAATGACCTCTATATAAATGGCTACCGAGAAGTGACCCTACTAGGACAAAATGTGGACTCGTATCGCTTCACTACTGACCCTAAACTTTCGGGCAAAAAACTCATAGAGGCGAAGTATGACGAAAGCGTAGTCAATTTCTCTAGATTGCTTGAAAAAATAGCGCTCATAGCCCCCGACCTTAGAGTTAGGTTTTCGACTTCTCACCCCAAAGATATGACAGATGATGTGCTTGAGATAATGGCAAAATATCCGAATGTCTGTAAACAAATTCATCTCCCAGTTCAAAGTGGAAGTTCAAGGATTTTAGAGCTGATGAATCGCACTTATGATTATACTTGGTATATGGATAGAATAGCCGCTATCAGGCGTATTGTACCAGAAGCCTCTATTTCTACCGATATCATTACAGGTTTTTGTTCAGAAACGGAAGAAGAACATCAAGAAACCATAAATTTAATGAAACGAGTCAAATTCGAACTAGCCTATATGTATTTTTACAGCGAGCGACCAGGCACTCCTGCCGCAAAGCGTTTAGAAGATGATATACCCGAAGATATCAAAAAAAGAAGACTGCAAGAGATCATTGATGTTCATCGCAAAAATTCACTTGAGTCGAATCAGAGTGACATAGGTAAAATTTTCGAGGTACTGATAGAAGGAGAAAGTAGCAAAAACCCAGATCAACTCTTTGGCCGAAATACACAAAGTAAAGGCGTAATTTTTGATAAACTCAACAACTTAAAAGCAGGCCAATATTGCCAAGTAAAAATAACGAATTGCACGAGTGGCACACTACTAGGCGAGGTCGTAAAAGCAGCATAAATTCATGGAAATTCAATCGATAAAAAATAGATTCGGTATTATCGGCAATGCACAAGGACTCAATAATGCCATCGGCATAGCAGAGCGAGTAGCCCCTACCAATCTCACCGTGCTTATCACTGGCGAAAGTGGCGTTGGTAAAGAAGTTTTCTCCCATATTATCCACCAACTCAGTACCCGAAAACACAATAATTTTATAGCCGTAAACTGCGGTGCGATACCTGAAGGCACTATAGATTCAGAGCTCTTTGGCCATGAAAAAGGCTCATTTACAGGAGCAAATGAAGCTCGAAAGGGCTATTTTGAGACTGTAAATGGAGGTACAATATTTTTGGATGAAGTAGGCGAATTGCCCATAGGCACTCAAGCTCGACTACTACGAGTACTCGAAACAGGCGAATATATCAGAGTAGGCTCATCGAAAGTAATGAAAACCGATGTGAGGGTGGTGGCAGCAACTAATGTAAACCTTCAAAAAGCGGTACAAAGTGGCCGATTTAGAGAAGACCTTTATTATCGTCTTAGCACTGTACCGATCAGTATTCCGCCACTTCGAGAGCGAGGTGAAGATATCTATTTACTCTTTAGAAAATTCTCTATTGATTTTTCGGAGCGAATGAAAATGGCACCAGTGAAACTCACCGATGAAGCTCGACTATTTATCATTAAATATAGTTGGCCAGGTAATATCCGTCAGCTTAAAAATGTAGCCGAACAGGTGAGTATTTTAGCCGTAGAAAAAGAGGTATCAGCAGCTGAATTAGTAAAAATAGTACCCGACATTACGCAGAGTAGAGTACCTGCCTTGAGCAATGAAAAATATGCAGATTCAAATGGATCATTTACCGAAAGAGAGATTTTATACAAACTTATTTTTGATGTAAAGAAAGACCTCAATGATTTGAAACAGTTTGTTTTTGATGTAATAAAACATCAAGGGGAAAACTTTGAAATACCCACAAATACTACATTCCCTAATGGCTTCAGAGAAGTAGAAAATGTGTACGCTACAGAGCCATTGATGCCTTCACACAAAACAGCCGTAGTACCACCATCAGATATCAAACCGATTATTTTTGATGCAGCACATAGCTTCGATGAGCACGAAACAGTAGAAGAATCTTTATCTATTGCAGACAAAGAGAAAGAGCTAATAATAAAAGCATTAAAAAAACATAGAAATAAACGTAAAGATGCTGCTGCAGATTTAGGAATATCGGAGCGTACGCTTTACCGAAAAATAAAAGAATATAGTCTAGAATGAGAAAAATAAAAATATTAGGTACTATTCTAGGTGTGCTAATGCTTAGCATGGGAGGATGTAAAATTTATTCTTTTACTGGTGCTAATATAGCCGCTGATATAAAAACAGTAACCGTAGAAATCTTTGAAAACAGAGCCCCCAATGCGCCTGCATCTTACAATCAAACACTCACTGACCAACTCAAATTAAAGCTTGTATCTGAAGCTAGTCTAAAGCAAGTAAGTAATGGTGGTGATGTTAGTTTTAAGGGGCATATCGTATCGTACGGGGTAGTAGCACTCGCGCCCACAGCACAAATACAAACTGGAGTCAACCGCTTGAGTATCACGGTACATGTAGATTTTATAAATACAAAAGATGAAAAAGATAAGTGGTCAAAAGACTTTATCAGATTTGCTGAATTTCCAGCGACTGAGCTCCTTTCGTCTCGAGAAGGGCAACTTATAAATGAAATAAACAAGCAATTTATAGACGATATTTTTAATGAAGCATTTGCTAAATGGTAAGGCGTCAAAAAACCTAAAAATAAAAATAAAATGAAACTGCATACGATCAACACAGGTCTGTTCAAATTGGATGGTGGAGCCATGTTTGGGGTAGTGCCACGATCTATGTGGGAACGACTCACTACACCTGATAGCAAAGGACTATGCACATGGGCAATGCGCTGTATGCTTGTAGAAGATGGCGAAAAATTAATCTTGATTGACTGCGGGCTTGGAGACAAACAAAGCGAAAAGTTTTTTAGTCACTACGAACCACATGGCGATGATACCCTCTCCAAATCATTGCATAGTCTAGGTTTTAGCCATGATGATATCACCGATGTATTACTCACCCATCTCCATTTTGACCACTGCGGTGGAGCTATCAAAAGAGAGGGTGATACACTAGTGCCTGCATTTAAAAATGCACACTATTGGTCACACAGCGAGCATTGGGAATGGGCTACAAAACCAAACGCAAGAGAAAAAGCTTCATTCCTCAAAGAAAACATTCTACCCATCGAATCTTCTGGTCAATTGATTTTTGCGGACAAGACAGATAAGGTGCTGCATCCTGCAATTGACCTCAAAACGGCTAGTGGCCATACCGAGTCGATGTTTATACCCCATATTCAATACAAAGACAAAACTATTCTTTATGCTGCCGACCTTTTCCCTTCAAGATGGCATATTCCTATCCCCTATGTGATGGCCTACGACACACGTCCACTTATGACTTTGGCCGAAAAGGAAATCATCCTTACTGAAGCAGCCCAAAAAGATTATATCCTGTTTTTTGAACACGATCCTAGAACCGAAATGTGCAGTCTAGAGCAGACCGAAAAAGGGGTAAAAGAAAAAGAAACCTTTAGACTATCAGATTTTGAATAAAAAAAATATATTTGCCGTCCCTTTGGCGAGGTAGCTCAGTTGGTTAGAGCGCAGCACTCATAATGCTGAGGTCGGGGGTTCGAGCCCCCCCCTCGCTACAATAATAAGCCGAAACACACTATCGATGGGCGTTTCGGCTTTTTTATGCCCAATATACGCCACTGGTAAGCCAGTGAATTAAATTTTTACTATTCAAAAAAGACGTATCAAATCTTTCTCATTTTGGAGTTTTTAAAACGAGAATCCCATCCTAAATGTCTTGATTGCACAACAGTTTAAAATAAATTGAGCCAAATCTTCGTTCTAAAGACTAGACAAACACAGCCCACTGTTAGCACTCTGCCTATGCCATAAACCCTTTACCGTTTCTCGATTTTTATCTTTGGATTGAATAATTGTGTGATGATGAAATTAATAAAACGGTGGCCATTGCTAGTGGCTTTATATGTGGGCAGCACCTTTGCCCAAGAGACTTATTTCTATACAGATTTGAATAGAAATTTCAGAGAAGGTGTGCAGCTTTTTGACGAAAAAAACTACGCTAGTGCTCGTATGTCTTTTGAGCGATTAGCGAAGATTGTAAAGCCAAATGACCAAAATGATTTTCAACTACTGAAAGAAGAAGCGACCTACTATGCCGCTGTGGCTGCAGCCGAAAACAATGATGCAGATGCCGAAATTTTATTAATTCAATTTGCTAAAAATTATCCCTCGAGTAGCCGAAAATCCTATGCCGATTTCTTTTTAGGAAGATACTATTATCAAAATAATAAATATCAGGAATGTATAGATAAACTGGGCAAACTCACCTTATATGACATACCCGAAATGTATCGCGATGATTTTCAATTTCAACTAGGGTACTGCTATTTTGTAAAGAAAAAATTTGACGAAGCGAAGCCGCTTTTTAGAGCCATCAAGGACAAAAAAGAGAAATACTTTTACCCTTCAAACTATTACTACGCCTTCATTTGCTTCTATCAAAAAAACTATAAAGAAGCTTTGAAAAGCTTTACTGCCATCGAAGATTCAAAAATGTTTTCATCTGTGATACCGTATTATGTATCGCAAATTCACTACCAGTCTAAAGACTACAACAAAACTACTACTTACATAAAAGATCATATCGATAAAGTAGATGGCCAATATCGAGATGAAATGAATCACTTATTGGGCGAGAGTTATTTCCAGCTTTCGGACTATAAGAAAGCATTGCCTTATCTCGAGAAGTTTGTAACTACCGACAGCAAAGTTCGCAAAGAAGATATCTATGAGCTAGGTTACACACAATACAAATTGGGTGAATACCGAAAGGCATCCGAAAACTTACTTCAGCTCAATTTGGTAGATGAAAAAATAGGACAAAATGCGACTTATACCTTGGGCGATTGCTATCTCAAACTAGGTGAAAAAGAAAATGCTCGAGCTGCATTTCAGTC
Organism: uncultured Bacteroidota bacterium; assembly: GCA_937894725.1. Taxonomy (GTDB): domain Bacteria; phylum Bacteroidota; class Bacteroidia; order Chitinophagales; family LD1; genus CALAYL01. Next base: position 34,021 of record CALAYL010000036.1, on the reverse strand, counting down.
GGCTGCTAGCAAAAATTTCGATTTAGATTTGAAGCAACAAGCGCAATTCAATTTTGCAAAGCTATCGCTCGAACTGGGTAATCCAGCGGAGTGTGTAACTGCTTTAGAAAATCTATTGTCAGCTAAAGTAAACATCGAAATAAAGGAAGAAGCCAATAGTCTTATGGCCGTAGCTTTACTACAAACAAAGGATTACAGCAGGGCATTAAATATCATAGAAGGGATGAATAATATCTCGCCTTCCTTGAAGGAAGCGTATCAAAAGCTTTGCTACTACAGAGCCGTACAGTTGTTTAATGACAATAAGCCCTCTGAAACAAAAACACTCTTAGGTAAATCGCTCAAATACCCTATCAATCAAGAGTTACAAGCTGGGGCCCACTACCTCCTAGGAGACTTGAGTTATCAAGAAAAAAACTATCGCAACGCAGTAGCCAACTATCAGCGATATAGCCAGTTGAACAGCCCGCAAACGGAAGCTACAGTTGGGTTTAGCGATGCTTTAGCCAACTACAATACAGCGTATAGCTATTTCCAACTTAAAGAATATGGGCAAGCACAAACTTTCTTTAAAAAATATTTGGCTACAGATAGAACGACTACCTCTATGGTCAACGATGCGCAGCTCAGACTCGCAGAATGTGCCTTTATAAATAAAGATTACCCTACATCTCTAGCTAATTATACTGCAGTAAGTAAGTCTAAATCGGAAGATGCAGAATACGCACACTTTCAGAAAGCTATTGTGTTAGGATTAAGTGGTCGTACGGCAGATAAAATAGCCGAACTCAAGTCGATCACACAGTCTTACACGAATTCAAAAACTATAGATAAGACGTACTACGAAATAGGTGAAACTTACCTCAACAATGATGACATGAAAGATGCGATTACAAATTACAAACGGATAATCACGGATTATCCAACGAGTGCGCTAGTTCCTCCTGCTTATTCAAAAATAGCTTTAGCAGAATATAATCTTGGCAACAAAGAGGAAGCCATTAAACAATACAAAACGCTTATCAATAACTACCCGAACACTAGCCAAGCTAAAGCAGCTACATTAAGTATAAAACAACTCGGTGTAGAGTTAGGCCGTCCAGAATTATATGCTGAACTCAACAATATATCTCAGTCTGAGAAAGATTCGCTTACCTATTTTGCAGCAGAAACGGCATTTACCAATAGCGATTGTACAAGAGCTATCGAACTTTTCACAAACTATATTTCAAAATTCAAAAAGGGATTTTTCTTGCAAGATGCACATTTCAATAGAGCAGATTGTCTTTTAAAAACCAAACAATATGCCCAAATACTCGAAGACTACGATTATCTGATAGCAAATGCCGCTGAATTAAAAGAGAGAGCCCTGCTCAATGCATCTGGTATTTCCTTTTTTGAATTGAAAGATTACAAAAAAGCTACTCAGTATTATATCCAATTAGAAAACATAGCCACTACTCCACAAAACCGCTACACCGCTATACTTGGGCAATATAAGTCTGCTCAAAAATTGGAAGACCAACAAGCCATTTTAACCACAGCAGACAAAGTGCTGAATCTCACAGGAGCTAAAGAAGGCGATCTTATAGATGCTCACTTCACCAAAGCGAAAACACTTTATTCACTAAAAAATAATGAGCAAGCTTTTATCCATTTTTCAAAAGTAAGTAATGGAGCAGTAAGTGAACGTGCCGCTGAAAGCAAATTTTATACAGCGAAGATTTTAAATGAAAAAATGAATTATAAAGTATCTCTGGATAGCTGTTTTAAAATCAAAAATAAGTTTGCGAGCTATGAATACTGGTATGTAAAATCATTTATACTAATGGCAGATAATTACTACCGCCTAAACAATATACTTCAAGCAAAAGCCACATTAGAAAGTATAATCGCCAACTACAAAGGCGATGAAGGATTAATTACAGATGCACAGCGATTGTTAGAAGAAATAAAAGCAAGTGAAACCATCAAATCAAGGCTAGATTTAAGCCCTCCAACCGACACGCTAAAAATGCAGCAACCTGATGTTTTGATAGATACACTCCAACAAAAATAATTGAAGAATATGAGCACTACACTAAAAATAAAACACATCACTTCTAGCTTGATTTTTTCAATTGCGACCCTATCTTCGATAGCGCAAACGAGTGTGGGAAATGAAGAAGTGATCATCATAAAGGAACATGATGCACGTATCAAAGATGCTACCAAAATCAATGTATCGCCTACTCTTCCCAATATCGAAGAAAAAGCCCCAAATCTTGATTATCGAATCCCGACCAAAGATTTCAAGGACATAGCCGTAGACGCATTACCAATGCGTCCCATCGCATTGCCAAAAGAGAAACTAGAACGCTTCAATGCGTCATACATCAAGCTTGGCTTTGGTTCACAACTATCGCCATTAGCAGAGCTGGTCTATAATGGCAAAGGAAAAAACATAAAATACGGAGTTGATTTTAGCCACTTCAATGCATTGCCATTCGACATTAAAAATCAGCGTTTTTTTGATGATAAAGTAGGTGCATATTTAAAGGCTTATCCTTCTACCTACCTAGTAGGAGCGGATTTTAAATTCCAAAACAGAATTTCTCATTTTTATGGCAATCAAAAAACAGAAACACTAAGCAGAAAACAGATTAAGCAAACATTTCAAGACTTTGATGCAAATGTCTATTTTGGCTCAAATAAAAAAAATGACCTTGGTATTGATTTCTTCACTAGAGTTCGATTCGATTACTTCAGAGAATTGGCTGGCAAAAGCAATGAATATTTTGTAAATGGCTATATACAAATGGGAAAACAAATTACCCCTATTCATGCTGTATCAGGCAATTTTGAGTATGATGGCTCAAACTACATTACAACCACTCAAAAACTATGGAGAAACTACTTTCTATTGGGATTAAAATACAAGGTCACTTACAAAGATATAGTGGGTCATGCGGGCATTACATTGGCTGTAGAAGGTGATAAGGCTTATGCATTACCTGACATTTATTTGCAGAAAGGACTTTACGAAAAATATATCACTGCTTATGTAGGTTGGAAAATCGGTTATCAAAAAAATACGTTTAGAAATTTTGCACTAGAAAACAATTTTATAAACTCCGAAATTGTGTTGAAAAATGCGCGCACTTCTGACTTATTTGCTGGCTTGAAAGGAGCGATTGGTGACTTTTCGTATAATGCCATGTTCTCCTTCAAAAACGTAGCGAATCAAGCATTTTTTTACAATGATTACTTTGACAGCAAGCGTTTTTATATCGCCTATGACCCTAAAATGCGGGTGTTGAATGGCAAGCTAGAATTGGGCTATAATTTCACCAACTCATTTTCAGCATTCGTAGCTTTTGACTATAATCATTACAAACTCACCACCAATGCAAAAGCGTGGTACAGACCCGATTTCAAGACCGATGTAAAACTACGATACAACATCAAAGAAAAATTTATTGTGGGTGCTGAACTATACGCTTTTACTGCCTACTTTGGGCATGTGAATACTTCAGAAATAAGGAAAATAAAAGGTACTGCCGATGCTAACATTAGCCTTGAGTACATTTTCAACAAACGATTTTCCTTTTTTGGGTATCTTAATAACATAGCGCATCAAAAATATCAGCGCTGGGCAAACTACCCTGTATTCGGAGTAAATGGGCTTGTAGGAGCTAAGTTTTCCTTTTAAAGGGAGTTTGTGTATATTTGAGCATGTCATTTTCTGTAGAACAAAGTATTCGAGAGTTGCTCTTCGAGCAAGAATGTGTGGTGTTGCCAGGTTTTGGTGGTTTTATTACCAACTACAAATCTGCAGAAATCAACTTTATCACCAACATACTCTCCCCTCCTACAAAAGCGATATCTTTTAATCGACAACTACGCAATGATGACGGGATATTGACTCACGCATACAGTTCACTTAACAATGTATCGTACAAAGATGCGCAAGCAGCGGTGAGAGAATGGATAAACAGATTAGACGAAGCAATAAAAACAGATAAGCAATATACACTAAAAGGTATCGGAACATTTGAATGGAATATCGTAAATAGCACGATACAGTTTAAATCAGTCAATACTGAAAATTTTTTAGCAGAATCATACGGTTTCCAGCCTGTCTTCGCTGTACCTATAGCTAGATCATTTGAGTCATCTACAAAAGAACAGCCTTTAGAAATTCCAATCAACCAACAACAAGAAATTGCAGAATCAGTTGAAGAGTTAGCGACTGAAAACACGCAAACGAAAAGCAATACTTGGCCTGCATTGGCACTTGCGGCTTGTACACTAGCTGTACTTATGATGCCGCTTTTCAATGTATCGGTACCTAGTTTAAACTTAAATCAAGCAAGTTTGTATAGTGTGTTTGCAGATAATTTGTTACCAAAACAATCTTTAGAACTTCACCCAATAGCTACTCAAACCCATGCGCCTACTTTTGTTTTGTCAAGTGTAGCTGAGGTAAAAGCAACTCCATTAAAAGCAGAAGCCATAGTAGCCACAGAGAGAGAAGAAAACCCAATAGTTATACCTGTTGTAGCAGAAAGCAATCCTGCTTTTGCGTTGGTAATGGGCGCATTTAAAGAGGAAGGAAATGCTACTAATTTACTGAACGAAAGTAAGGCTAAATTTTTGGATTTTAGCTTTATTACTTTCAAAAAAGGCTCACTTACTTACGTAGCTATCGCTGCAGGAAGTTCTAATCAAGAAGCTTTGTCTATATTGCAAAAAGCTAAATCGAAAAACATCGATTGCTGGGTTAAAAAGTTATAAAAAAAATTACAGTGTAGGGCAGAAAAATGGTCTTGGCCTTCTACTTAAACAACCTTGATATGTGACTGAAAGCTCGGGACCTCCGAAAGTAGAGGTTGCCGTTTTGAGTTTTGAAACATTAATATCATAACTAAATCCAATAGCAAGTCCTTTCAAATCAAGTCGAGTTTGCAATACTACTGCATCTACAGGATCTTTGCCAGTAAACAACCCTCTGTATTGAGCACCAATCAAAAAGTATGTCTTTTCTAGCACTTTATTGCCTAGCTGAATCTTTACCAATGAGCCAATATGATATTCCTGTGAAGTACCTTGAAATGCAAACATCGCCATAGGCATCAACCACAATTTATCTTTTAAAAGAAATGTACCACCTCCGTGCAAAATTGTTTTCAAATATAATTTCTGACCAAGTGAAGTAGTATTCCCTTTCATATTCACCAATCCATTTGATTCAAAAGAAACATTTGGCTGGTTGAGATGATTAGCAGATAATCCAATATATATATTATGTCTATCTTGTCTAAAATTTGCAGAGTAGAGCACCCCAACTCCTGCGTCAAAATAAAGCATATTAGTTCGCTGAATGAGCGCCTCATTTGAGGGAAGGTTTGGATTATAAACGCCCATCACATTGTCAAACTGCTGATCAAAAGTTCCTTTTGAGAGATTAATACCACGATAATTTACCGCAGCCTGAATCCCCACCGAAAGTGAGGATGCCCCCTTTCTATCAAGCAAAAAGTGATAAGCAAACGTAAGGTCTGCACGATTGGTATTGTAGCGTAATGCACCTGCTACATCAGCATTGAGAGATAGTCCTAGACCCGCATAGCTATTAAACTTTGTGGGTTTACCTACAGCCACATCGCCCGATACTGCAAATGAAGAAAACGTATTGCCTCCAGACACCGTGTTCCATTGTGTACGTGCATTAGCCACCACTCGATAGTCGCAATTATTCAATCCTGCAAAAGCAGGGTTGAGCTGTAAGGGAGCGGCTGTAAATTGAGAAAAATGGACATCCTGGGCAGAAATCCCCCATGCTGTAATACTCAAAATTGTTGCTATAATTTCTTTTCTCATAGTATTTATAAAATTATCTAAGGAGTGTTACGTTTCCTTTTCCACTAAAGTTTTGACCATTGATACATTGAACTTCATAACTGTACACAAATACGTCAGGATTCAACTCTTTACCATCATTGTAGAGGGTACCATTCCAATGTGCTTTGCTCGCATTTGGCAACTCGTTTTCAACTTCAAAAACAAGTTTACCCCATCTATCATAGATTCTAAAATAATTGATTCGGTTAAACCCATTTCCTCTTATTCTAAACACATCATTAAACCCATCTCCATTAGGAGTAAAGGTGTTTGGTATATAGATTATTTCATCATTACAAGTCTGCAAAACGGTGATGGTTATCGCTGACTCGTTGCTACATGTTATTCCATTTTTACTGTAATAAACAGTGGCTTTATAAGTGGTAGTAACCGAAGGTGAAGCCACAGGATTTTTACAAGTTCTGCAACTCAATGTAGAATCTGGAGACCAAACAATGCTATCAATAATACCAGCATACTTAGCCAATAAATCTGAATTTAAACCAATAAAAATTTGGTTTGGTGTCGCACTAAGTTCAATTGGAATAGGCTGAACGACTGTTACCAAAACGGTATCATATTTAGGATCGCAAGTGCCATTTATTGCCGTTACTACATACCGAATAGTGTTGAGCGGGGTTGCAAATACAGAAGATGTGTCTGCCCTATTCAACCAGTTTCTCGGGCTCCACGATACACTACTGAATGTGCCTTCCAAAGCAAGCAAAGCATTTTGACCCAAGCATAAAGTGGTATCTGCTGGTGAAATTGAAAACACAGGTGGAACATCAATATTCACCGTGCTACTCACTACATCTGTACATCCGTTTGCATCTTCAACTTGTAGTGTGATTTGTGTGACCCCTGGTGCCGTAAATACAAAACTAGCTGGGGTTACGGTGCTATTTACAGGCCCTGGGAAAGTCCAGTTAACTAGCGTAATAGGTGCATCGCCAGGCAAAGAGGTACTTGTAAAAACACTGGTCTGATTGATACATTTCAAGTCATAAACAAAAGATGCAGAAGGTTTGTTATATACAGTGACTATTTTTGTAATAGAATCTCTACACTGATTACCATCAACCACAATATGAAGTAATGTGTAAGTGCCATCTGTATTATAGGTATGTGTAAAAGTAGTCGTATTATAATCTGTGGTGCCGTTTGATTCCATATCCCAAATTTGTTGAGCTATAGGAGAAGAAGCCCCATCAGTAGAAGCGTCTGTAAGTGTAATTTGCTCTCCTTCGCAAAAAGCGGTATCAGAAATAGTAATGCCTGCAATAGGTACATCAAAAATTTCAACTTGTTGAATCGATGTGTCTCTACACCCCTTAGCATCGACTACTATAAGTCCTACTGGATGAATCCCTAAGGTATTAAAAGCACGAGTGGTGTTTGTGCTATTCACTGTAAAAGGAGCACTATCAAAATACCAACTATTTAGTGTGATTGGTGTAGTGCCCGCTGTACTTTGGTTGGTAAAATCGGTAGTCTGACCGATACATGTATTGGCAAATGTAAATAATGAAATTGGTGGAGCAAATACAAAAGTCGATTTTGTAATATTAGCAGAACACCCATTAGCATCTCGAACAAACAGGTTGATATCATGACTTCCTGCTGATCCAAATGTAAATGAAGTGTTTGGTGAAATAGTAGAGGTATCTTGATTGGGTGAAGGGAAATCGAAATCCCAGAAAGCAAAATTAATTGCTCCACTTCCAGCACTCGAAGTGTTTACAAAAGAGGTAGGTAGCCCCAAGCATACAGAATCTAAAGTAAAGTCAGCAGTAGGGTTAGAAAATATAGTAATCGATTTGACTACAGTGTCTGTACATCCAGCAAGATTAAACACTTGCAACACCACACGGTATGTACCTCCTCCAACATAGGTATGCTGAGGGTTTTGATTGATGGAATCAATTGTATTGTCCCCAAAACTCCAGCGCCATTTTACGACAGTTCCAAAACCAGCAATTGAGGAATCGGAGAATTGAACTACTGCCCCAGCACAGGTATCTCGATAACCAAAGTCAGCTTGAGGTATAGGACTTACATACACAGGGAGTATACTGTCTGCACTACATCCTATGGCATTAGCCACGGTATGGGTAACGTTGTACATCTGAGGGGCAAGATATAAATGCGATGTAGAAATTCCTCCTCCGTTTATGGCATCCCCAAAGTCCCATTGATAGACATTTAGCGTTGAGTTGGTCGTTGTAGCTAAACTTCTAAAATGGGTAGAATCAAGTAAACAAACCGTATCCGCTGTGAAGTTAGCCGAAATTTTAGATACGTCAATAGCTATGGTATCTTTTGCTCTACAATTAAATATGTCGCTAACTTCCACAATGTATTGAGTTAAAGTACTCGGCCTTACAAATGGATTCGACACAGAGGTATCTGAAATATATGATGATGATACCCAAGCATAACTAACCCCTCCAGTAGCATTGAGTTGAAGTGAATCACCATAACAAATAATACTATCACCTCCCGCATTAGCAATAGGCAATGGTCTCACTATTACTTGCCTAAATGCAGTGTCCCTACACCCAAACGTATCTGTTACGGTTAAAGTAACTTGGTAGGTTCCTGGTGCTATTGTTCGATTTACGTTTTGTGTAATATAACTATTAGGCGCAGAAGCGGGAGGAGGTATCTGCCAATCCCATGAGCGTATGAAAGTGGAGTCGTTTGCTACACCAGCTCCCCATAGTCGCAAATCGCCATTTACACAGCCACTTGAGTCATTCAGCGTAAATGATGCAATAGGCGAGGAAGGAATATAAATATTCTTCATTTTTGTTTGCGAGCAGCCAAGTGAATTTTCCGCAGTTAAGCTCACTGTAAAATTGCCACTGGCATTGTATCGATGACAAGGATTGGTAGCTGTAGTTGTAGCTCCGTCACCGAAATCCCAGAGGTAACTAGTGATATGAACACTATCAAAATTTGTCGTTGAATTATTAGTAAAACATACTACGCCAGTATCACACACACCTTGCTTATTGTAAGCGAAATTTACATTAGGTGTGTCAATATAAAAATAGCTGAGTGTGTCTGTATATTGGCATGGCCCGTCACTAAGATTTAAAACAGGTCTATATGCTCCTATATTACAAAACGTATCTTTAAAGACGAACACTCTCGGATTAGTTGCTGTACCTGTAGGATTAATATTCAATACAATCTTTTGTGATTTAGAAGAATCTGATTGAAAAATTAAATTTACCGCATTAACTGTTGAAAGACTAAAAGTTACTTCTGTACACTTGCATCCACTTATCTGAGAAAAAGTAGCTGTAGAACTCGGACCTAATATTCTTACCGTATCCCCTGAAATAGTATTCTCACAACCATTACAAGAGGTCACTTTCAAAGTAGGAGTATATACTCCAGGTCGCTTATAAAAATAAGAAGGATTTCGCAATGTTGATTTGTCACCATTACCAAAATCCCACTCCCACCTACATATATCATTTTTTGAGGTATCTGTAAACACCGAAAACAAAGGAGGACAATTGCTAAATGTAGCCGAATTCAAAAACCCAGCTATTGGATTTTTAACTACCACATACTGAATAACGGTATCATTACACACTCCAAAACTATCTGAAGCTATTAAATAAACAGGATAACGCCCTTCAACTGAATATTTTGTAAAATGATTGGTAGTCGTGGCATTCGCTGGTACACCACCTGGAGTTAGCCATTTATATTTTATATGCCCAATTCCAGTAGATACATTGGTAAATCTTACAGAATCGAGAGCAGTCGTACAAGTTGTGGAATCATTAATTGTAAAATTTGCATCGATTTGATTTACTAAAATTTTTCTGCAAAACGTATCTCTACAACCTACATTACTATTTTGTATAAGACACATATTATACAAACCGGATTGTGTATATTGATGAGTAATAGGAGAACATTGAGACGAATCAACTACACCATCGCCAAAGTTCCAAATGCAACGGGTAATTGTGCTACCAATAGGTGAAGATGTATTGACCGCATTTACAGTATGAGGACTACACCCTGTAGTATCTGATGTAGCAAAAGATGTATTATTTTGGGTAGAAGTGAAAGCATTATTTAAGTTAATAGTATCTCTGCACCCTCCCACATAATTAAAAATCACAGATATATTATAAGTACCTATTGAAGAATATGTATATGGGAAAACTTGATTGTTACTATTTATAGGTAGGGTATTAGGATAATTAAATGCATCCGCTAGATTCCAATCAACTAGGGTGCTAGTCAAAGGACTACGATATGCACCGAAATCAACCCTAAGTTGTGCTCCAAAAGGTAAACAACCTGTGTCTTTTACTGCAGATATGACGGGCCTACAGGGAACTAGAGTGGAATCAGATTTAGTATGAAAACAGCCATTTGATTTATTGAAAGTATTGAGCGTGAAAGGATATTTCCGCCCACAAGTAGGATAAGTAAACACGGGATTTTCAAGATTTGAAACAGTGCCATCATAAAAAACCCACTGAAACGAATCTGCATCTACAGACAGATTTTTGTAATACACAGTATTGGGATTTCGACAAGGCACTGAGTCCTTAAATGCTGTAGCCGGTCCATTTACTTTAATAGAATCTGCACCTGTAGCGCACTGCAACGCACTTCTACATCCATTACTCACTACACTCCAACAAGGTTTAAAAACGCCCAAATCTTTGTAAGTGTACCTGAATGTATCACAAAGACTCGGATTATTCTTTTTTACAACTAGTACATTGGGATTCTTTGGGGCCTCGGGGAACATTCGTATAGAATCTATACTATTTGAGAGCCCACATATTATTAGCAAATTATCACCTCCTTCATAACATACGTCTTTGGGTGTAAGCGAAATAGTTCCTGCACTTTGAGGTACTCCGATACAAACGCTGTCTTGCTTTATACTGCTACATCCCTTTTGATTTACTAATGCGAGTGATACCGGAAAACATCCAGGATTAGTGTATGACACTGGTGGTGGTGAATTCACATTAGAACTGCTGGGAACCCCGCCTCCAAATGTCCAATTAGTTGAAGTGTAAGGGATTGAACTCTGTGTGGTATTTATAAATCGAATACTAGCTGGAGCACACCTGCTTCCAGTATCAACAATAAAACTAGCAGACAATGGACGTATATTTATTGGGGGGGATGAGGTTACTGCTCTCTTACAGCCAAAAGTATCCGTTAATGTCAAAGTCACATTAATGTTAGTATTGTTACTAAATGAAGTTACTTGAAATGAGGCATTTGGTGTGTTAGTTCCCGAAATAGGGGAAAGCGACAGTGCGGTATTTGTAACCCAACTATATGTGCAAATTGTACAAGGGGTGCCTATAAAACGCACATTCAAAGTATCTGGAATTTTACAAAAAGCAGAATCCGAAATACCTACTGAAAATCCGGCAATTCCAGGACTAACTTTTATAAACCCAGTTTTGGTTTCTGTCTCAAAACATCCTCCTGGATAACCTACTTGAAGAGAAACGTCATATACCCCAGATGTAGGATATGAAACAGAAACTGAGGTAGCCGTAGATGAAGAGGGAGTGCCTCCTGGAAAACTCCAAGAATATGAAATTGCGTTCGTAGGTGTAGAAAAATTAACTGTGAGAGGTGCACATCCGCCTGTAACATTTGTCACAATTGAGGGTTTCGCTCCTTGCCCAACTCCAACATAGCCAGTCAAAATACTATCCTTAAAACAACCTGTTACAGGATCCGTAACGGTCAACTTAATGTCATATTGACCTGAGGTAAAGCTATTAGATGCATTGGCATTGGAAGTGCCAAAATTAATCCAAGCTCCATTGGGAGGGGTATTGGGCCTATACGCCCATTGATATGTAATACCAGATCCAGTAGCACTTGAGGTAAAATTGATATTTGCAGGGCTAGAGCAGCTTGAAGGGTTTGGCGACTGTATAGTATTGATTACTGGAGCATTTCTTACTGTAATGCAATTAGGCGCTAAAAATGTACTATCTGCCGAACACCCACAACTGTTAGATACTCTCAAAAAAGGGCAATATGTACCTGGCACTTGATATGTAAACTGAGTGCTACCTGTGGCTGATGTACCTGTAAGTATAGCTCCGGGTCTTGCTTCCAACTGATACCCGCCTAGTGTTCCACAACCCGCTGTTGAATTGAAATTAAACGTAACCGCTGTACCAGGACAAACTACCGAAGGGCTAAATGTCATAGATGCGGTGGGTTTTTGATTTATTGTAATGTAGCATGGTTTGGTCAGTTCACATGAATCACCATTGCTAAAAAACACCTTCAGTTTCACATCATAACAACCTTGCTGTGAAAAAGAATAAGCATAATTTTTGCCTACAGCTGAAGGGATAGATACTCCTCCCCCTTGACGGGTAATATTCCAAATTTGGTTAGTCACCAAATTACTAGGCTGTGAAGTATCACTAAAGATAATTGTTGTAGGAGCACATCCTGAAGTCTGTGTGGCACTAAATCCACATACTTGCGCCTGAACTTGAGTTCCTAAAAATATAATAATAAAAGCAGATAATAGTCTATGTGTCATTTTTTTCATTGATGTACTTATATACTGTAATAGAGTAAATAAAGTATTTTTTCGTTGCATGCTTGTTATTAAAGCATTAACGTTTGTTGATACTTTTTGAATTTGAATTTATAAAAATTTAAAAACTTGGACAAGGTGTTTTGGATTCCCTTTGTATGTTGTTTTTTACAAATATATATCCCGCTGAAAACTCAAGTGCTCCATAGCCTTTTGTAGATTTTGACAATGGAGACACGTTAGCATCAAAAGATATTCCAAAATAGATACGCTTTATATCAACCTTAGTTACCAAAATAACTGCGTCAACACCTTTTGCTCCAAATCTAGTTTGCAAACCCGATGACACACGTGCAGATGGAAAATCACTATTTCCAAATTTATATTGCCCCATAGCACCTAGCTGCGCTTGAAGATGGCTAGCTTGCAACACGAAAGCACCAATGGGCACAAGATTCCACTTATCATTAAGATGTATTTCGCCCCCCAGATGAACAGTATATCGAGCATTCCACCGACCAGTACCACTTGATACCCAACTTTCTTTAGGTTGCAATAAATGATGATAAGCAAAACCTATATACCCATTAAACTTTCTAGGTACAACCAAATGATATCGCAGCCCAACGTTCGCATCAAATAAAAAATTACTCTTTGCTATGTTTTCATTTACGCCATCCGAGAATATAGCATTTGATAGGTTAAGTGAACCAAGTTTCATTTCGCCTCCAAAACCCAATGCTAACGAGTGTTTCACGTCTCGTCCAAATCCCTTTGAATAAGCAAGATTCAAACTCACATTAGTGGTCTGGTAAATATTTATCCCATTTTTATCAAAGGTAGCCGAAGCGCCAATGCCTAGATAATCGTTCTTCAATTTATCTTTCAATAATGAAGCATCTAAATATCCTCCGCCTGTATTGAACGATGCGCCATATCCACCTTGCGGCATCCACTGATTTCTGTAAATTGCTCCAACCCTTACTATTCCATCATGAAACCCTGTCATAGCAGGATTTAGATGCATGGGCATCTGATTATACTGACTAAACATCACATCTTGTGCAACTGTTATTTTTATTCCAAAAATCAAACTAAAAATACAAACTAAAAATCGCATAAATATTTCTTTCATCATTTAATCATTGTGATAAACCCAGTTTCCTTTTTATCAGATTTACTGTCAAATGTTTTGTATAAAATCACAAATGGATAATTTCCATTCATCAATTCACCACCCAACAAACTCGATTTGCCATCCCATCTAAAACTGGGGTTATTAGATTGAAAGACAAGATTTCCCCATCGATCATACACTTTTATATCAATACGTTCTATTCCCACCTCATTGATATAAAAAAAGTCATTCAATCCATCTCCATTTGGTGTAAAAACTGTTGGTACTACAAGCTTTTGAGTAGCCGAGTCCACAAATATCGTTATATCATCTTGTAGTTTGCACCCATTGCCATAGGTAGCCACAAGCTGATATGTAGTCGTAACTCTTGGCGATGCAAATGATACACCATCATCATCTGTAGCTACAAAATTAGGTGTCCATTCTTTAGATTTCAGCACTACGGTGGTTGTGATATTAATCGAAGCTGTTTGTCCTAACAATATCGTTTGGTCTGCTCCCAAATCGAGCGCACCCCCTCCCCCACTTCCATAGGCGGTCACCGTAGCAGAAAGCACTTCTGCACAATTCAAACTATTGGTGATTGATACCGTATAGCTACCTGGTGCAAGCCCAGCAGCAGTGGAACTATTGAGCTGATTGTCGTGCGACCAACCATAACTAAATGGTCCATCATTTGAAGTCGCCAATACGACTATTTTCCCCTCAGTACCACCCGTACAAGCAGAGTCCACAGATACAAGTTGCACGGTAGGGGAGCCTGTATTTAAAATACTATCGCTGCCCATAGCACCACAGCCGTTTTGGTCAGTTACCGTCACAAATACTTTCGTGGGACCCAATAAACCAAAAATCGAATCTGAGGCAGATAAGGTACTCCAAACATACTGATATCCCCCACTTCCTCCTATCGCAAAAGCTTTTGCATTACCTTTAGATTGTTTGCAGTTATCTGGAGTAGTTGTTACGCTTACCCTTACCGAATCTGCAGGGCCAGTCAATATGATGGTGGTATCTATCGGAGGGCATACACCATCAGATAACGTGACTTTATATGGAGTACCCGAAGTAAGCCCATTGGCAGTAGATGAACTAAGCGATGGGTCTTGACTCCAACTGAATGTATAATTGCCCGAACCGCCACGAGCCGATACTTTTATTTGCCCATTCTTTTCACCAAAACAATTTACTCCTCGCGTAGTAATTGTATCAAAAGAAGGAAAAGTCCCATTGGTGGTCAATACGATATTTTTAACCGTATCGCTACAACCCGTGATTTTATCATAAACCGCAAAAGCATATGTGCCCGCAGTCGCATTCAAAATTTGACTTGCTCCATCTGAATAAAAAACACCATTTCTCAACCAAGTGTAAACTAAGGATGCACCACTCGCTGCCCCTATAATATTGCCATTATTCTGCCCACAGCTTGGATTTCGCTGGCTACTCACTATCGCTTTTACGGGTATCACCGTGAGTCGTACGGTATCAGTAACATTGCAGCTTCCATTTACCCAATTTACAATATAGCGTTGAGACACTGTAGGGGCTACGGCAATTTGACTTCCCACTACTGGGGTTGTGAGGTCACCACCAGACCAGGTCACAGTACCCGTGAGTCCAGGATTTGAGATAGCGATGGTAGTAGGTTGAGCGCGGCAAATAGTATCGTTTGGACTAAACTGGAAAGTTAAAATACATTGTGCGTTTATGCCTATTGTTTGTATTAAAACAAATAGGATAGCAAGCGTTTTTTTCATTCAGATTTCAAATAAGGATAACGAAAGTAAAATAAAGAATGAGATTTAATTTCTTTTTTTTGTATCCTTAAATATTGATTTATTAACTGTTTGTCCCTTAATTCATATAATGACTAGAGCTATTGCGTTTTTGAGTGTAGTGCCTATACGATCGGAGCCTACCCACAAGAGTGAGCAGACAAGCCAACTACTATTTGGCGAAAGTTGCACTATTTTATCAAAGAAAAAAGAATGGCTATTGATAAAGGTTGACTATGATGATTACGAAGGTTGGATACTGAAAAGTCAGCTAAGAGAACTAGCCGAAAAAGATGCTCAGGGTATAGAGGTAAATCTAGGAATAGCACTAGACATCGCTAGTTCAGCTACATCATCAGATCAAAACATTCCCATTGTGATAGGCAGCAGCCTTCCACTTTTTGATGGCATCAATTTTAAGATAGCAAAAGAGAAATTTATCTACAATGGACAAGCTATACAACCAGACCTTCAAAACAGCATCCAACTTGTCGAAAAAATAGCACTCAAACTGCTCAATAGCCCTTATCAATGGGGAGGCCGTTCCCCGTTTGGTATCGACTGCTCCGGCTTTACGCAGATTGTCTTTAAATGCTTGGGGGTAAAACTCAAGCGCGATGCCTGGCAACAGGCCGAAAGTGGCAATGTGGTTGACTTTGTGCAATCCACTCAACTTGGCGACCTAGCTTTTTTTAGCAACGATGAGGGCAAAATAATTCACGTGGGTATCGTACTTCGAGATCAAAAAATTATTCACGCTTCTGGTAAAGTGCGCATCGACACCCTAGACCATTTTGGTATTTTTCAAGCCGAAACGAAAAAATATTCTCACCAACTCAAAATCATAAAACGATATTTCTAAAATGAAAAATATCGTGATATTGACAGGAGCTGGCATGAGTGCTGAAAGTGGTATCAAAACATTTAGAGATACAGATGGTACATGGGAAAACCATCGTATAGAAGACGTAGCTACACCCGATGCTTGGAAGAAAAACAAATCACTAGTCCTCGATTTTTATAATCAAAGAAGAAAAAACTTATTAGATGCCAATCCTAATGACGGTCATCGAGCGTTAGTCAAATTGGAAGAAAAATTCAATGTAGCAATCATTACCCAAAATGTAGATGACCTCCACGAGCGAGCAGGCTCTACCAACGTATTGCATCTTCATGGAGAGTTGCTAAAGGTGAGGAGCGTAGAAAACCCTCACCTTATTTATGAGTGGAAAAAAGACCTAACCGAATCAGATAAAAATGAATCCGGCCATACACTCCGTCCACACATTGTTTGGTTTGGCGAAGAAGTATCGATGTTCCCAAATGCTCTAAAATTAGTCCGAAAGGCAGACTATATCATCGTCATAGGTACTTCGATGGCAGTGTATCCCGCAGCAGGACTAGTTTATGAAGCATCTTATCTTTGCCCTATTTATGTGATAAATCCGGATGCAAAATCTTCTCCGAAAGATATTAGAAAAATAGATTTCAGACAACAAAAAGCCACCAATGGTGTTCCACTTTTAGTTGACGAATTGCTTCAAACACTGCGATGAAAGCTTATTTTGCTCCATACAAAATTCCGTTTAAGACTCCCATTCTTACTTCTCGTGGTGGTATGAACCATAAATTTGGCTATTTCATCACTTTAGAAAACGAAGAAATCATAGGCATTGGGGAATGCAGTGTTATCAAAGGGTTGAGCAGAGATCACTTAGATACATTACCCGACATGCTTCACGCTGTTTGTGACAAAATTGAGCAGTGGGAATTGATAAAAAAAGACATTATTAAAACACATCCATCTATTGCTTTTGCAGTGGAAACTGCGCTACTCGATTTTAAAAATGGAGGTAGGAAAATTTTGTTTGAATCGCCTTTCACAAATCAGCTACAACCTATACCTATCAATGGTTTGATATGGATGGCAGAGGAAAAAACCATGAGCCACGAAATCAATGAAAAATACGAAAAAGGATTTCGTTGTTTTAAACTAAAGGTAGGCGCTATCGACTTTGAAGCAGAATGTAGATTGCTCTCAAAAATCAGAAATGAATTTGATAAAGACAAAATAGAAATTAGAGTAGATGCTAATGGTGCATTTGCACCAAACATAGTGAGAGAAAGGCTTAGCAGGCTCTCAGAGTTTGACATCCACTCTATCGAGCAACCCATTGCTGCAAATCAATGGAAACTAATGGCTGAACTTTGTAATGATAAAATCATTGACATTGCGCTAGATGAAGAGTTAATTGCTGTATTTGAAGAACACAAAATGGAAGAACTACTTGATGCCATAAATCCGCAATATATTATACTAAAACCGTCTCTAATAGGTGGTTTGACAATGGCTGATAAGTGGATAAAACAGGCTCAAAAAAGAAATATAGGTTGGTGGGCAACCTCTGCCCTCGAAACAAATATTGGCCTAAACGCTATCAGTCAATGGGTTGCAAACAAAGGCATATCTGCTACTCAAGGTCTAGGTACAGGCGAACTTTATCAAAAGAATATTACTTCACCGCTGTATATTGATAGAGGGCAACTATTTTATAGTGCTTTAAAAAAATGGGGAACCCTTGACGATGTTTGTAATTGACTTTTCAAAAGATTGGATTCGGCAAAGCGAAAAGTTTGCTGCATTTATGTGGGCTGCACCTATCATTGAGTTTATTGATGATTGGCTTACTAAAAATCAGGCAACTTTTATAGCGCACACCTCAGGATCTACTGGCACACCTAAGGCAATCACGCACGCTCGAACCGCAATGATACAAAGCGCTCAACGAACCATAGAATATTTACAACTAGAAAAAAAATCTAATCTACTGCTCGCCATTCCTGCTGCTAATATAGGAGGCAAAATGATGATCGTTCGAGCAATCGTTTTGCAAGCAAAACTCATTTGTATAGAACCCAACACAAAACCGCTAGATGAAGCTTTACTGACCAATGTTGAATTTGCTGCGTTTACACCCATGCAAGTCTTTGAAAGCATGATGCAAGAAAAGAGCAAAACTCAATTTTCAAACATCAAAAATGTAATCATAGGAGGAGGACAAATAAGCGAAACTTTAGAAAATACCCTAAAATCATTACCCATTCACATCTATGAAACATTTGGTATGACAGAGACTGTGAGCCATATTGCACTCCGTCAAATAGCTCCAAAAACAGCAAGCCATTTTAGTGTTTTAGATGGAATTAAAATAAAAACAGATCTTGATCAAAGACTAATCATCACTATGCCAGATCAATTAGATATCATCTCAAATGATAGAGTAGAATTGATAAATGGAACCCAATTCAAATGGCTAGGCCGCACAGATGATATAGCGAATACTGGTGGCGTAAAAGTGAATCTACTAGATATAGAAAACAAACTAAAGAATAGCATTGACTGCCCCTTTTTTATAGCAAAATTAGCCGATGATAAACTAGGCGAAACAGTAGTAATAGTGATAGCGCAAAAAGATAAAAAGTCTAATTTCGATTTTCAGTCGATATCAAAATTTGAAAGACCAAGGAAACTATTGCTGGTAAAAGAGTTTATATATACTGCCACAAACAAACTGATAAAAAATATGGATGCATATAAAGACATAGTTTCTCTTGAAAAACCATAAATAAGCGACTATTTTCGTATTCGACTTACTTTAAAAAACAAACCTTAAAGCTGTATGAGAAAACCATTACTTTCATTTTTTTTGCTTTTTGTAAGCATCCAAATGCTTATCGGACAATCCAATGCAAAGATCATGGGGGTTATAAAAAATTCACCGAACGCCACCTTAGATCTTTGGTTCAAAGACATGAAATTAGCTTATAAAAAGACAAAACTAGCCACTACTCAAATCGGAAAATCGGGCAAATTTGAGCTAGACGTACCAGTAAATAGCGCAATCGACTTAACACTCAAAAATGGCCAAGAAGAAACCAATATCACTCTATATCCAAATCAGAAAATCCGCCTTTCTCTAGATTACAAAAATTTTGACAAATCGCTCAAATATAGTGGAGACGGGGCTTTGATAAACAATTATAATGCTGCTGCAATTTTATCAACTAGTGAAATTCCGATGGCCTATTTTAAATTACAGGAAAACGACTTTATAGATAGCTTCAAAGTAGTTGAAAACAACGCTTACCAATTGCTAAACAAATTTGCGGACAAAGCAATTACCCAAAATGACATCTCCGTTTTTAATAAAAAGAAAGACCTGCTTGTGTATCATTTTGCACATCGAAAAATACTCTATGCTGATGCGCGAACATACTTTGCAAAAGATTTAGACTTCACCCCTATTTCAGATAATTACTTCGATTTTCTAACTCCCATAAAAATAGAACGTAACGATTTGCTAGACGACTATTCCTATACAGATTTTTTGAACAGCTATCTAAAATTAAAAATAGCCCAAGCCCACCATCAAGACACGAACCAAAATAATCTAGATGCCACCATAGCGGTTATAGAAAAAGATTTCACCCCAGCAATACAAGAATATTTGTTGGCTAAACAAACCTTAAATTGCATCAAGTTTGAAAATAATCCAGATATGGTAAGCAAACTCTACGAAGTTTTTGTATCTCACTCTCAATACAACTTATATAACGCTGTAGTAGATAGTGCGCTTGTCACTTTTAACAAACTAAAAAAAGGTAATGAAGCCCCCATCATCAAAGCCAAAGATGAAAATGGAAATTCCTTTTCATCGGATCGATACAGAGGCAAAGTTATCTATGTAGATGTATGGGCGAGCTGGTGTGGCCCCTGCAAAAGAGAAATACCTTTTGCTAAAAAACTATACGAAGAACTCAATGGCGATGATATTGTTTTTCTAAATGTGTCGATAGATGCAGATGCGGCTCAATGGCGAGAAGCATTGATTAAGCATCAACCGAATGGTATAAATGTGATTGATTACGAAAATGGCAAAGCCAAGATTAGCAATGATTACGCTATACAGGGCATCCCTCACTACATCATTATAGATAGTGATGGGAACATAGCTGACAGTAACGCTCCACGACCAAGTGGCGATGCTCTTAAAACATTGAAAGCCGTTTTAGGTCGGTAGATTAGATTCAAATAATTGATGATTTGCGTTATACTTGCATACTTTACGACATTATACATGCAAATAGCCCATAGACATACTTTAAAAAACGGTCTAACTCTTATCGTTCAAGAAGATTTCAGTACCCCCCTGGCGGTGGTTAACGTACTGTATGATGTAGGGGCAAGAGATGAATCGCCTACAAAGACAGGCTTTGCACATCTTTTTGAACACTTCATGTTTGAAGGGTCGGTAAACATCGAAGATTTCGACACTCCACTCGAACATGCAGGTGGCGAGAGCAATGCATTTACTACTAACGACCTCACCAACTATTACGACATTCTCCCTGCACAAAATATAGAAACCGCACTTTGGTTAGAAAGCGATAGAATGCTCTCACTAGCTTTTGAAAATGAAAGTCTAGAAACACAAAAAAGAGTAGTGACGGAAGAATTTAAAGAGCACTACATCAATAAACCGTATGGCAATGTATGGCATGAGTTATCTGCGTTGGCTTATCAGCAGCACCCCTATCGCTGGCCTACCATTGGCCTTGATCTTTCGCATGTAGAAGATGCTCAAATGGAAGATGTAAAAGCATTTTTTGATAGTTATTATCAACCGAACAATGCCATATTAAGTATTTGCGGAGCGATCAAAAATGAGGACGCAATTAAACTAGTCCAAAAATGGTTTGGAGACATTCCTTCGTTACCAAAAAAAGTCCGAAGTCTGCCAGTTGAGCCACTCCAAACCTCAGCTCGCTACAAAACCATAGCAGCCGATGTGCCTGCCAAAGCAATTTACAAAACCTATAAAATGCCCGCACGAACCTCTTCTGCATACTACAGTCTCGATCTACTCCGCGATGCCATAGCTGGAACTGACACAGCTTCGCTATATAGAATTTTAGTGAAGGAAAAAAGATGGCTAAACACCGTAAGTTGCTACCTGACCGAAACTCTTGATGAAGGACTATTTGTGATAGAAGGAAAACTAACGGATGATGTAGATTTTGCAGAGGTTGATAGCGCCATCCAAGAAATACTCCACACTACGATTCTTGAATTAGATGAAACACAGCTCAATAAATTGAAAAATAAATTTGAGACCTATACTCGCTTTTCAGATACAAATCTGATGAATCGCGCATTTAACCTAGCGTTTTATGAGCTTTTGGGTGATGCAAATTTACTTTTCTCTGAAATTGACCGTTACAATGCGGTGAAGCTAGAAGATATTAAGCATCATGCTACCACTTGCTTTCAACCAGAAGTTGCGAATACTCTTTTTTATGATGTGCTAAAAACAGCTAACCATGAGTAAGACTAACATCAATCGCAATGTTGCTCCCGCCATCCATATTGCAAAACATATTCATCTGCCTTGTACCGAGACCTTTACTTTATCAAATGGCTTGATAGTGTACGGTATAAAAAGTGAGCACGAAGTGGTCAAAATCGACTTTTCATTTGAAGCAGGCAAATGGTATGAGCCTACAAATCTGGTTGCAGATTTCGCTACTCGACTTGCAAAAGAAGGCACTCAAACTAAGTCTGCATTTGAGATTGACGACCTTCTCGATTTTTACGGTTGCAATCTTGAGGATCACACTTTTTTTTCAAATGCTGGCTTTCAGCTCTATTCGCTAAAGAAAAACTTAGATGCTATTTTGCCTCTGATAAAAGAGATTTTTACTAAAGCTTCTTTCACTCACAATGAATTTGAAACCTTAACTGAAAAAAGAAAAGCACAGCATTTTCAGAACTTGGCAAAAAACGACTATTTGGCCAATCGTATCTTCTTGCAAAATATGTGGGGACAAGCACACCCGTATGGCAGAGTGACCGAAGAGTCCGATTTTGAAAAACTCAATATCATTGAAATTAAGTCTTACTTTTTTGAGTATTTCAATGCACAAAACTGTTTTATCATCATATCTGGAAACTATACAGATACCAATATCAGTAAACTTGACAGTCTTTTTGGTCAAGCGGACTGGGCAGGTAAAAAAGCAACAAAAGTAATGCATTCGACTAGCTCAAATCCAATTTTAGATCATTATCAGCCTATCGAGGGCGCAGTTCAATCTACTGTGATGGTAGGCCAACAAAGCATTTTAAAAACGCATCCAGATTTTGATGCACTGAGCGTGCTAAACACTATATTTGGCGGCTATTTTGGATCAAGATTGATGACCAATATCCGAGAAGAAAAGGGCTATACTTATGGGATATATTCTTCGCTAACACCATACAAAAACGGTACCATTTTTGAAGTGAGTGCCGATGTAGGCAAAGAGCACAGAGAAGCTACTTTCTATGAAATAAAAAACGAGATGCAACGTTTACAACATGAAATGATATCTAAAGAAGAGTTGGAAACAGTGCAAAATTATCTTTCTGGTCGCATACTTCGTTCGGTCGATGGGGCTTTCCGTTATGCCGATGTTTGGAAAGGCTTACTGCTTTTCGATAAATCTGCCGATAGTGTAAATAGCTATCTGGAAACGATTCACAGCATGACACCCAAAAAAGTGAAGTATCTCGCAGAGCAATATTTAGATTTTGATAACATGTATAAAGTAGCCGTAGGCTAAATTTTGAAACCGATGTTTAGACAATTTGATTTTAGATATTTCGTTTGTTCGATAGCGATGCTATTGATTTTTGCTATAACTCCCAATACTGTTCAATCGCAGCAAATAGCCTCCCCTCGACTTACCTGTATTGTCAATGATTTTGTAGGGAGCAATATAAGTATCACTTGGCAAAATGTAAGTAATGCTTGTGGCCCATTTGTGAACTATACTTTGTATGGCAGCAATACAAAAACAGGCCCTTATAATGTAGTCGCTACAATCACCAATCAAACACAGACAAACTACATTCACAGCGGAGCATTGAGCATCAATCCTACTTGGTTTTATTATATGGAAGCGAATTTCAATTGCCCTGGATTTACTCCATCTCAAAGCGATACTATTCAAAACGAATCAAACCCACTCACGCCCGCTATACTTTCGGTGAGTGCTAATCAAGACGGACATGTAACTTTTAGTTGGCAGCCTAGCAACTCTCCTCAAACTAAATTTTATATCATCTATGCCTATCTACCCAACGGTGGTATAGTGCCTATTGATACTATTTATGGACGTTTCACAACTTCGTATATCGATTCGATTCAAGACCCTTCCATCCAGTCTGTAGGCTATACTATAGCTGCTGGCGATAGCTGTTTAGGCAACCAACCCAGCGCATTCAATACCTCTCCCCATCAAAGCACTTTTTTAGAAACTACCGTAGCTAGATGTCTTAGAGAAGTCAAGCTAAAATGGAATAAATACATCAACTTTCCACAAGGTGTGCTTCGCTATGAAATATGGGTCAATAAAAATCTAGCTGGCTATGCCAAAGTAGGAGAAACAGATAGTAGCACGACCAATTTCCCTTTTACCGATTTTAATGACAATGACTCTATTTGTATAAGCATAGGTGCGGTAAGTGCAGCAGATTCCAATGTGATTGCGTTTTCAAACTATGTATGTCAGCGCCCCTCAATCGTACAACCGCCAGACTTCGTATATATCAAGCGGCTATCTGTCACCCCCGATAACCATGTAGAGATCGACTGGCTGACAGACCCAAAAGCTGAGCTTCTCACACATGAGCTGTTGCGCACCGAAGATTGCACTAATTTTTTATCGATTAAAAACCTACGCGTTACACCTCCATTTGTGTTAGATTATGCCTATACAGATTCATTCGCTTTGACCCAAGAAACCCCATATTGCTATCAAATAAAAGCAGTAGATAGTTGTCAGGGAGAACGAATTTCGCCTAAAGGCAAAACCATCTTTTTACAAGCTGAACTCACCGATTATTACGAGATAAAATTAGATTGGAATAGCTACGAACTTTTGGGTGCAACGGTGCAAAAGTATCATCTCTATAGAAACTATGGCACGGGATGGCAACTCATCCAAACCTTTGGCCCATCGGTCAACTCATTTAAAGATTCTCTCTATCAGTTTTTGAGCGAAAGAGGTGAATTTTGCTATTACATAGAGGCAGAATATGACCTCAGCTTACCCGATGTACCTCTAGTAAGCAGCTTGCAAACTACCTCAAACCGAGTATGCCTTTTTCATCGACCTATTATCTACATTCCTAACGCATTTGTGCCAGAAGGCGTAAATAATGTGTTTAAGCCCACGATATTTTTTGGCGACCCAGCCAACTATCGAATGACTATCTACAACCGTTATGGGGGTAGGATTTTTGAAACTACCAATCCTGCTCAAGGATGGGATGGTTCAGATGGAGGCAAACTGGTTCAACAAGGCGGTTACGCTTACCTAATTTCATTCATAGCGGCCGATGGCACTAAAGTAGAGCGAAAAGGCATAGTGCTTTTGGTAAGGAACTAGTGTTTTCCATAATATCATTTTTATACCAACATTCCTTTACTAAATTTGTCACATGGGAAGACATAACATCTATTTCGGTACTGTGGCCAGCTACGATAGAGAAAAACACATTGGCTTTATTGATGTAGAGGGCGGTCAAGTAGCTTTTTTTTACTTCGATAGGATTATGCAACTCGCCTTTGTAAAAAATGGTGGACACCCGGCTCATCAATTTTCCTATGGCGATGAACTTAGTTTCAAACTTAACCAATCGCGGAGAGACCCCTCAAAACTAGAGGCATACGACCTTACTTTTATTCGCAATCAGCGTATCGACCTATTACTCGAAGAGGCCAAAACAAAAGACCTACTGCGGGGGTATATCAAGAAACACAGTAGTGGCAAATGGATGATAAAACACGCTGCATCCTACGTGCACATTCCTATTCAAATCACCGATTGGGAAATAAATACAGAGGCCGTGTACGCTGCACGAGAAGATGAAATCGTAAACTTCAAACTCACCCAAACAGACCAACTACACAAGCTCGCAGCGGTATTGATAGATGCACAATTTGCTCCAGAATATCATGCCGTTTTAGCTTTAAAAAAAAGCCAAGAAATAACACCCGCAAGTCTTGTAGGTAAAAATGAAGATGGCTATTTTACTACCCTACTCGATGGAAAAGTAGAAGCTTTTCTACCCATACCACAAAAACTAACCGTTGCTGAGCGTGCACTTTTAACCAATCTTAAAAAAGGAAGTGAGCTACCTACTCGAGTCAAAAATGTATATCCAAACAGAAAAGTTTCGCTTGTTTTAGCCACCTAATTTAGATTGCGAAGATTTTAGAAAAAACGGATATGCTCAATTCTGTTGCTACAGAAACGGCATCAAAATAACATTAAATCAAAAAAGGGAATACGGCTTTCCTGTCTTTAGGATATTCCTTAAAATTAAGCTTATACCACTTATGATGATCGAGCGCTCGAGGGAAAAGGTTTGCCATAGTCCATACGGCAAACGATGTAGCGCCAATATTTTGAGCCATCAATGCAAAACCAAACCATTCGATGATTTCACCAAAAAGATTAGGGCAAGAAATATAGTTAAAAAGCCCCCCTACGGGTATTTTATAGCCCGATTCGCCTGGCTTTCGCAAATTGATAAGCTGGGTGTCAGCCCAGTTGTTTACAGCAAATCCAACACTAAAAAGAACCAATCCAATAGAAAAAAAGGCACTAAAACTAGGTACATTTTGTGCTAAAAAATAGCCGTTAAAAACACCATTACACACATTGAACCCAACAGCAGAAAGGGCTATAGAGATGGGCATCTGCTTACCTTTTGTTCTGATTCTAAAAGGAAAAATAAGCGAACGATTAATGTAGTGCACATTCCAACAAGCAATCAAAAACCACTGCAAAGGGCTTGTAGTAATACCTTGTGAGAAAAAAGTAAGATTGAAAACTATGGGCGATACCAATTCCATGATAATCCAGCCAGTCCTGTTATCCATCATTTTGCCCCACCCCTCAGTAGTATGTCGGCCAAAGGGAGCTGTTTTTCGCAGCAAAAAAACAAAAGTAAAAAAGCCTACTGCCATCCATGCGTAAGTAGTATAAATAATCCTCTCCATATTTTGCATATATATCTTAAAAACCAATTTCGTATAATTGCCTTTCGATTGCAATTTAATTTTAAAATCAAATATGTAATCGAAACCTAAAAAAACAGCGTAAACAGCCAGTATGATTCGAATTGGAAACAGCCCCATGACTATCGAAGATTTTGATAAGATAGTTATTCAAAAATCACCAATAGAGATTGACTCTACCGTACTAAACGAGGTGGAAGCAAACTTTAATTTTATCAAAAACTTTTCAGCAGACAAAGTCATATATGGTATAAACACTGGATTTGGACCTATGGCGCAATTCAAAATACCCTATACCGATAGACTGAGCCTGCAATATAATCTCATACGAAGCCATGCTTCAGGTACTGGAAACCCCATACCCGCGGTAATGTGCAGAGCGATGCTACTCGATAGACTCAATACTTTTCTTCAATGTAAAAGCGGAGTTCATCTTGATTTAATATTACTTTTTCAAGAACTATTAAACCGCGACATCGCACCTGTCATATACGAACATGGCGGTGTGGGAGCGAGTGGCGACTTAGTACAGTTGGCACATCTAGGGCTCGCTATCATTGGCGAAGGTGAACTTTGGTTTGAAAACAAAATATACCCCGCTGGAGAATTGATGGAAATGAAGGGTATTACGCCTTTTGCCATCCGACTCCGAGAGGGCTTGGCCTTGATGAATGGTACCTCTTGTATGACGGGTATTGGATTGTTGAACGTTTTTTATGCTGAAAAATTAGTAAAAATATCTGCTCTCGTTTCTGTAACCATAAACGAGCTGATGGGCGCATTTGACGACCACCTCTCTGCCCCTCTCAACCTAGCCAAACGACATCCAGGTCAACAACAGATAGCGGAATATATGCGAAATATCACTGCAGGAAGTCAGCTCATGCGCAATAGACAAGAGCATTTATACAAAGACACTGAGGAAACCGAATTTAAAGAAAAGGTACAAGAGTATTATTCGCTTCGTTGTACTCCCCAAATTTTAGGCCCTATTTTAGATACTGTATTGTACTCGAAGTATGTACTCGAAAACGAACTCAATAGTGTGAGCGACAACCCGGTGATAGACCACCATATTCAAAATGTATATCATGGAGGAAACTTTCATGGAGACTACGTTTCACTAGAAATGGATAAACTCAAAATAGCGATTACCAAACTCGGTATGCTAGCCGATAGACAGCTCAATTATCTACTCAATGACAAACTCAACGGCAAACTAAAACCATTTATCAATCATGGCACATTAGGATTGAATTTTGGTATGCAAGGTATTCAATATACTGCCACCTCTACAGTGGCAGAAAATCAGACATTAAGCTATCCAGCGTATCTACACTCCATTCCGAGCAACAACGACAATCAAGACTTGGTGAGCATGGGATCCAATGCAGCACTCATAGCCAATAAGGTTATTGATAATAGTTTTCAAGTATTGGCTGTGCATTGTTTGGCACTAGCCGAAGCCATAGACGCCTTAGGCAAACAAGACGTACTTTCTACTCAAGGAAAAAAACTCTATCTCAGCATCAGACACAGAGCTGGGAAAATAAGCGAAGACAAGGCACTTTACAAAGAACTCGCTAGCATAGCTACATTTTTGAAAGACGATTTTACGATCGAAAAAATCTAATCATGGAAGACAAAAAATACGCTATTATAACTGGTGGCTCGAGAGGAATAGGTAAAGCCGTAGCCCTAGATCTCGCTAAAAGTGGATACTATGTAGTGATCAACTATAGAAGCAACGAAACTGAGGCAAACAATACACTTGCAGAAATAAAATCCAACGGTGGCGATGGCGAACTTTTGCCCTTTGATGTGGCCAAAAGAGAGAGTATAGAAGCTACACTCCATGCATGGATAGAAAAAAATAAAGAAGCTAAAATAGCCATACTCGTCAACAATGCTGGCATACGCAAAGACAACCTAATGATGATGATGAGCAACGAAGATTGGCGCACAGTGCTAGACACCAATTTAGATTCGTTTTTTTATATCACAAAGTTGATTTTACCTTTAATGCTATTTAATAAATATGGCCGTATCGTAAACATAGTATCGCTTTCGGGCATCAAAGGTTTGCCAGGACAAACCAACTACTCTGCATCCAAAGCAGGCGTGATAGCCGCTACCAAATCATTGGCACAGGAAGTAGGCCGTAGAGGCATTACGGTAAACTGCGTAGCCCCAGGATTTATTCGTACCGATATGACAGAGGGAATCGAAGAATCACACTACCGGACCATTATTCCTATCCAACGATTTGGCAAAGCCGAAGAAGTAGCCGCAGCGGTTAGCTTTTTGGCTTCACCTGCCGCTTCATACATCACGGGCGAGGTGATCAATGTGAATGGCGGACTACATACCTAAGTATTTTTCTCTTTTTCAATCATAAACTATAAAAAGTTTCATAGCTATCTTTATATTCGTTTTTAAATGAAGTTGAAAACAGCAGCAACGAGATGAATCGAGTAGTTATCACCGGATTAGGTATATATTCCACTATCGGAAAAAACATAGACCAAGTAGCAGATTCGCTCTATCAGGGCAAATCGGGTATAATATATGACTCTGCAAGATTAGATTTTGGCTATAGGTCGTGCCTCACTGGCGCGATAGAACGACCAGACCTTAAACCACACCTCGATAGACGCTCGCGTATCATGCTACCTGAGCAGGGCGAGTACGCGTATATGTCCACTATGGAGGCATTGAAAATGGCGAGTATAGACCAAGATTATATTGATGCACATGAAACAGGTATTATATTTGGCAATGATAGTACGGCTCATTCAGTCATCGAGTCTAACGACATTATCAGAGAGAAAAAAAACACACAGTTTGCAGGTAGTGGAGCCGTTTTTCAGACCATGAACTCTACTGTAAACATGAATCTCGCTACTATTTTTAAACTCAAAGGCATCAACTTTACGATAAGTGCCGCTTGTGCGAGCGGTTCTCACTCCATAGGTTTGGGCTACATGATGATAAAACATGGCTATCAAGAGCGAGTGATTTGTGGCGGAGCGCAAGAAATCAATGTGTATGCTATGGGTACTTTTGATGCACTAGGGGCATTTTCGGTTTTTGAAGGTGATCCTACAAAAGCATTACGCCCTTTCGACAAATCGAGAGATGGACTGATACCGAGTGGAGGTGCGGCTACAGTAGTGATAGAATCGCTAGAATCTGCACAAAAACGGGGAGCAAAAATATTGGGCGAAATAGTGGGTTATGGATTTTCATCTAATGGAGGTCATATCTCTAACCCTACAGTAGCAGGCCCTCAAAAATCGTTGAGTATGGCACTCGAACAAGCGCAGATAAAACCTACCGATATTGGCTACATCAATGCACACGCTACTTCTACACCACAAGGCGATGCTAGTGAGGCACAAGCTATCGCCAATGTTTTTGGCGATAATACGGTTCCTGTTAGCTCTACCAAGTCTATGACTGGCCACGAATGTTGGATGGCGGGAGCGAGTGAAATCGTTTATTCGATGCTCATGCTCGAGAAAGGTTTTATAGCACCAAATATTAATTTCAACGAACCTGACGAATTTTCAGCACGACTGAACATCGTTCCCATTACAAAAAATGAAAATTTTAACGTATTTTTGTCAAACTCATTTGGCTTTGGGGGTACGAACTCTTCGCTCATAGTCAAAAGATGGATGCCTTAACAACCTAAAACAGCACAATAGGAATATGGACCGACAAAATACGATTGCTAAAATAAATGAATTGCTCATCGAAGAGTTTGAAATAAGTGCTAAGGATATTTCACCCGAAGCACCACTCAAAGAATCGCTCGAACTCGATAGCCTCGACTATGTGGACATGGTGGTGATGCTCGAAGGCAATTTTGGATTTAAAGTAAAACAAGAAGATTTTACTGCTATACGCACATTCCAAAATCTATACGATTATGTATTGGCTAAAATAGGCCAACCTATCGCATCTTAATTTCATTTTTTTTATTTACAAACAAACGATTTTCGATAAAGCGCAGCGTGCATGGCAGAGTGGAAAGGAAAATCGAGAGGAAATAAGGCAGGTCATCAATTTTTCGTACTGCTCTTAAAAAATCTTGGACTCTACCCTGCTTATACCTTTCTCCTTTTTATTGCCGCCTATTTTTATTTTTTTGCCACAGCCGATGTCAAAAAATGGATGCGCTATTATTTTAGTGAACGGATCGGATTTTCGAAATGGAAAACCGAATGGAAGATTTATCAAAATTATTTTTTGCTCGGACAAGTACTTATCGACAAAGTAGCTATACTCTCAGGCATGGCAAACAAATTCGGTAGAACTTCTAATGGAGCTGAATATTTGCATGCAGCCATTGCCGAAAACAAAGGCACTATATTGCTCGGTGCGCATCTCGGCAATTGGGAGATTTCGGGGCATTTTTTATCTACCTATTTGGGTAAAGTAAATATACTGATGTATGATGGTGAAGACGGAAAAATAAAGGACTATTTAGAAAACGAAACTAATGAAAAGCGGTTTAATGTGATCAATATAAAAAATGATTTATCGCACGTATATGCCATCAGCGAGGCATTGGAACGAAATGAGCTCGTGTGCATACATGGCGATCGATTTATGGAAGGAAACAGAACGGTGAGTGTGCCCTTTTTGGGCAAAGAGGCGCAGTTTCCCTTTGGCGTTTTTCAACTCATAAAATCCGTGAGAGCCAACTATACTTTTGTGTATGGCATCAAAACAGGACTTACGCACTACGATTTTTATGCTCGACCACATCGTTCTGCCACAGCTGAGTCGAAGGTCGAAGATATGATCAAAGACTATGTAACAGACCTCGAAGGTATGGTCAAAAATAATCCTGAGCAATGGTTTAATTATTACGACTTTTGGAAAGCAAAAACAAGCTAAATGAATCAGCTCACCTTTCCTATACCTGCCGAAATAGTGGCGCAAATGTTGCCACAAAAAGCCCCTTTTGTGCTGGTGTCAGCAATCTTATCGCTCAGCGAAACTAGCTGCACTACTACCTTTTCGATACCCGAAAACCATGTATTGGTTTTTGATGGAAAACTAAGTGCTGCTGGCTTGATGGAAAATATAGCACAAAGCTGTGCTGCCATGATGGGAGCTGCGGGGCAAGAAAAAGGTGAAGCACCCAAAGTGGGATTTATAGGCGATATCCGAAATTTCAACTGTACCCTACTACCTACTGCGGGCGAAAACATAAAGACGATCATCACTATCGAAAATCAGATTTTTGATGTAAGCATGATAGCAGGAACTGTTTTTTTTAATAACGAAAAAATAGCCGACTGCCAAATGAAAATATTTGTGAAAGATAAAGCTGCTTAAGTCAAATTAATGTCAAAATCAGTACTTTCTGTTTTTATAACTAAATGAAATCGTAGCTTTAAACCTTAATCCACACTACCTTGACTGATAGCATCGTCATCATACCTACTTACAACGAACTTGGCAACATCGAGAAGATGGTGCGCAAGGTTTTTTCGCTACCAAAACCTTTTCATTTATTGATCATAGATGATGGCTCGCCCGATGGTACAGCAGAGGTAGTAAAACAGCTACAAAATGAATTTGAAGGGCAACTTTTTTTAGTAGAAAGAAAGGGGAAACTTGGGTTAGGCACGGCATACATAGCAGGTTTTAGATGGGCGCTAGCACACAGTTATCAATATATTTTTGAGATGGACTGCGATTTTTCGCACAATCCAGATGACCTCGTTCGCCTCTACGATGCGTGCGCTAATGAGGGTGCTGATATGTCGGTAGGTTCTCGCTATATCCAAGGTGGCGGCTTTGTAAACTGGCCTAAGGATAGGATTTTGATTTCGAGAGGAGCATCTATATATGTAAATCTAATCACCTGGATAGGGATCAATGACCCCACAGCTGGATTCGTATGCTATCAACGACATGTGCTCGAAACCTTAGACCTAGATAAGATAAAATTTGTGGGCTATGCTTTTCAGATAGAAATGAAATTTGCAACCAAAAAACTTGGATTTAAGGTCAAAGAAATTCCCATTATTTTTACGGATAGAGAGGTAGGTATATCTAAGATGAATAGCAATATCATCAAAGAAGGTATTTTGGGTGTGTTGAAAATACAGTGGAATAGCTTTTTCTCCACTTACGCAAAAAAATAAGTCTCTTCTATGCGCAGTTTTAGCTTTTGAATGAAGCTGCGTTTTACTTTGCCAATCTATCTAGCGGACTTTTGACCTTAGCTACAGATGCCTTGCTCACATGAGCATACAGCTGTGTAGTTTTGATGTCATTGTGCCCTAGTAGTTTTTGGATATAGGTCATGTCTGTGCCATATTCCAAAAGATGCGTAGCATAGCTATGGCGCAGACTATGGATGCCCACCGCCTTGTTTATTTTTGCTTTTTCCATAGCTTGTTTAAATACAGCCTGTACCGAACGGATACTGTACTCACCCCCATATTGCCCTTCAAAAAGGTATTCTTTGGGCTTGTAATCCACATAGTATTTTCGCAAATCGGAGAGTACGATTTCGGGCAATGGCACATATCTGTCTTTTTTGCCTTTGGCGGCATGTATGAGCACTTGCATACGATGGCTATCTATGTGCGAGATTTTTAGTTTTACGATTTCGCTCACCCGCAGTCCCATACCATAGCATAGTTTGAGCATCAGCTGATGTTTAGGGTTTTCGACCACCGAAAAGAGCTTTAAAATGTCTTTTGTACTGATGACTTTTGGTAAAAGACTTGGCTTTTTGGGTCGAGGTATATCAAAGAAAAACTTTTCTTGTTTTAATATTTTTTCAAAATAAAATTTAATGGCATTGATACGGCTAGCGAGATGATTTTCAGAAATTTTTTGTACCTGGATGCAGTAGAGGAAATAACTGCGCAATTTTTCGGCACTGAGATTTTGGACTGGAAAACTTTTAATCAAATAAAGCAACTGAGCAAACTGAATACTGTATGTACGAAAAGTATTAGGACTAAATCCACGGAGTAGCAGCTCATGCTGGTACTGCTCAAAAGCAGCGAGATTGGTCGGATGTATATGCTTTAATACGTCTTTGCCGATAGGCGAAGCTGGAGGTAAGCCAAGGGCAATTCTATAATTTTTGACATCAGGCAGATACCACGATTTTTGGGTGGCACTCCACTTAGAGAGAGGATAGGCTACTCTGAGGTCGTTTATCAATTTTCGATCATTGGGAAAAGAAATCCAAATGACATTTTGCTGGCGGTGAGTGCCTGCTTTGATAGAGTATAATGTCAAATCCATAGACCTTCGTATTTTGTATATTTGAAAATCAAAATTAAGCAAAAACATCCAAAATGCGCAATACGCATAAAATATATTTTTTAAGATCTAATCAGCTATTTTTCAGTATAAATAGAGGGTGATGAAAATAAAAACAACATAAAAATTGGGAATATGAAAACATGCGTGTATTTTAGAGTTATGGGCCATTTTTGAATGACAATGCGAATAGATACAGACAAACAAATGAATT
>CALAYL010000035.1 GCA_937894725.1 uncultured Bacteroidota bacterium | reverse complement strand
TTATTTGGAGATGTCCAAGTTTCAAATCCTGCATTTGTTAATTGTTGGGCAGATACAGTAAAGCCTATGCCAGCAGCTACGAAAAAGGTAAATAGTTTTTTCATTGTGTTTTGTTTTATTTTTAGTGATTTGTTTTCAAAGGCAATGTTAGCCCATAGAGATAGTAAAAACAATGATTGAGATCAGTTTTGCCTAAAAATGACAAAACAATGACAATAGCAATTATCTATCACAGAAAGTTTGCAATAAATCGAAAAAATAGTATATTTGCCGTCCTTTTTGGTCTTTCAAATGCAGTCGGTGAAAATTTTAAGAGATTACTCCATACCACATGTTGGTTTAAAACTTGGAAAACACGAATTTGAATATCTGATTGATGATCAGTTTTTTAAAGCATTTGAAGAGGCTACCATCGAGCACTGTAAAGTAGCTGTAAAGCTATTGCTCGAAAAAAAAGAAACGCTCTTTGTGCTCGACTTTTATGTAGATGGGATAGTCACGGTAAACTGCGATAGGTGTGCTGAACCTTTTGAAAAAGAGATTTTTGGCGATTTTCAATGTATTGTGAAATACAAAGACGAACGTGACGAAAATGTCGAAGATACAGATGAAATCATCTTTATCTTTAGAGATGCAGCCCATATACCTATTGCCGATTTGCTCTATGACTACATACATCTTTGCTTGCCTATGCAGCTCATACACCCCGACAATGAAAATGGGGAATCGGGCTGCAATCCAGCAGTGATAAAGTATCTAGCCTCAAGCCATGAAACAAAACACACAGACGAGGAAGACCCACGATGGGCCGCCCTCAAAAAACTAAAAGACAATAATTAATCGTATAAAACTCATAAATAATAAACAATGCCACATCCTAAACACAAGATCTCGAAACAAAGAAGAGACAAACGTAGAACACACTACAAAGCAGTAGCCCCTACGACTGGTGTAGATGCCTTGAGCGGAGAGAGCCACCTTATGCACCGTGCACATTGGAGCGAAGATAAGCTTATCTACAGAGGTAAAGTAGTAATCGATAAGACACCAGCTGCAACCGAAGAATAAATTAAAAATCAATACGATTGCCCTCCTAGCCACCTTGGGGGGTATTTCTGTTTAAAAACAACTCAATTATGGCTACTACAGCAGAAATTAGAAATGGACTTTGCATAGTATGGAATCATGACATCTTTCAATTTGTAGATTTCCAACACGTAAAACCAGGAAAAGGAAATGCATTTGTGCGTTGCAAAATGAAAAGCCTCAAAACAGGCAGAGTGCTTGAGCATACTTTCCCAGCAGGACATGATATTGAAACAGCCCGTGTGGTACGACACCCGCATCAATTTTTATATAGTGATGAAACTGGCTTCCACTTCATGAATCAAGAAACTTTTGACCAGATTTTTGTGGATGGAAACATGATCGAAAACAAAGACTTGCTCAAAGAAGGCGATGTTTGCGACATCATTATACACGAAGAGACCAATGCAATACTATCGACTGAACTACCAAACTTTGTTGTATTGGAAGTAGTAGAAGCCGACCCAAATGTGAAAGGCAACTCTGCCTCAAACATTACCAAAAACTGTGTAGTAGAAACAGGCGCAAATATCAAAGTGCCGTTATTTGTAGAGGCGGGCACTAAAATCAAAATTGATACTCGCACTAGAGCATATATGGATAGAGTGTAATTATTTATATTAATTTCTACAAAAAAGGCGGTCAATTTTGACCGCCTTTTTTGTTACGAATATAATGGCTATCCCTTATTGTATATATATTACTCTTTCTACATTTCGAAATGATTTACCACGTACATTCACTGTGAAAACACCATTTCCCATTGTTGGATTAAACTCAATAGTACCACGTACATTTGGAGAGATATCAAAAGATTTGGTTGCGACTGTACGCCCTGTCATATCTGCAACGACAACTTGTACATTGCCTTCAAAATCGATGGAACTGATAGTTACATTCCCCTGGGTAGGATTTGGGTATAGATTGAAAGTTGGTGCGGTATTGATACCCTCTTCGATACCCACATTGTGCACAAATGGCGTACAGGCGGCTCTAGGTGGGTTAAATCCTTGAGGATAGCCTACCGTAAACTCATAGTGAAGATTCGACCCAAAATCGGGGTTAAATGTTTTGATTGTTTGGCCAGTGAGCTTTTTCATCAACACAGATCCACTCGTTTCGTACCCCTGCTGGGTATTGAGCCACCAGGAAAGACCATCGCCCCCTTCCCAGCCTTGATCGTAATCATAAATATCAAGCTGATAACAACCTGTAGCTAAATTGAAGGTGTCTAAGTAAGTTTTCGTAGCTAAAAATGAATTTTTAAATACAACAGTATCTCCATTTTCATCGCGCAATAAATAGCTCGTTTCTTCAGGATGGTTATTGGTTCTCAGCTGCAAAACCACCAAAGAGTCTAACCTTGGTACAAAGTTGAAATTGCTATACGCCAAATTATTTTGCACAAATTCATCTACCTTGCCATTTGGCCAAGATACTTCTGCAAAAAAACGCTTATTGGCTGTGTCCATTCCATTCCAATCAAAAGCTGGCAACTTTACATTAGCCGTAGCATATGTGTTTAGGCTTCCTCTCCACTGGTAGTAGCACTTAGCTCCGCCCTCTACCCAATAAGCTATATCGCAAATCGTAAGTGGTAGGCTACCTTCATTTTTGATGACTACCTCCGCTTGCCCACATATAGGATTAAACCTCGCCATGTTTGGGTCGCTAGATGGTGATACAATAGCTTCCAAAGCTACATCATTTCGCGATTGTGTGCTATAACAGACCAAGTATGCGCCTATACCGTAACCCGCTTCTTGCCCACTCGAAATGGCAAAATCTTCCATGTTTAAGTCAAATGTGTT
Source organism: uncultured Bacteroidota bacterium (assembly GCA_937894725.1). GTDB lineage: Bacteria > Bacteroidota > Bacteroidia > Chitinophagales > LD1 > CALAYL01. The sequence continues at coordinate 1,938 of CALAYL010000035.1, read as the reverse complement.
TTGCTGCCCTTTAACGATAAATGAAGTCACATCTATCTCAAATACCTGTATTTTTTCACCAGGGCACCAATTGGCACGGTTAAAAATCCAAGTGCCACCTTGCGGGGCTATAGAGGTCATACCACAGTCTGCTTTCCAAAGCAGGCGAGAAAATATCTGAGCAGAGTTTACATCCAAATAAACATTTCGGGGATCAAACTCGCCTTGACTTCCATGTCCTGTCATGATAAGATTTACTTTTGCACTCGTCACATTAGCGGGTATCACTATGCGCTTAGCTACTGCTACATTTTCAAAAGCTGCCGAATTGGGATAATTGATATATTGATTATATAATTCATCCACTTGCACTACTTGTTTATTGGGTGAGCCCTCGATCAATATAAATTCAATTTTGGCACTAAAGGCATCTGTCCAACCATCATACCGGATACGTACATTTACAGAATCTTGGAGTAATGCAGCATAGTCGGTCAAATCGTAATAGTAGGGATGTTTCCATTGCTGATTATAGCCGTTTGAATTGTTGGCCATGTAAGTTCCATAAGGTGTGATGAGTTTACCAACTTGCGTAAATTTCAACTTTGGAAAATAAGACCAAGTGGTATCAAGGGTGAGCGTATCTATAGCAGCAACTGATGAATCTATACCGTTTTTTTTACCCAAAGAGGTAGTGACGGTATAGTCCCATCCACTACAATTTGGCGTACCACATCCGAGTGTAAATCGCATGATAATTTTTGACCAAGTTTTGTTATTGGGCAAACTTACCCAGATATCATCGTTAGTAGGTGGGCTCTTTAGATTAGTATTCGTATGGGATAAAATCACCGTGGTATCGCCCACAGCAGCGAAGTTTTGGAATGCTATAAAGAGCAGGCAAAGCGTAAAAAGATAGCGCATAAATTGATTTTTATGCAAAATAAAAAAATGCCCACACTTTTCCGTGTGGGCATTAAAAAATGTGTTAATAGGGTTTCTTATTCTCTAATCAGACGAGTAGTGAATACTTTGTCTGCAGAAGTTACTCGCAAGGTATAAACCCCAGAGGCGACTTCGCTCAAGTTGATTTTATGTGTAGTAGCACTAGATACGTCTATCGCTTCGTTCGATACGATTTTACCATCAATTGCATACACGGTTATTTGCGTGTTTTTGTCTAAAGCTGGCAATTCTACATATACCATTGCATTAGTCGGTATTGGATAAGCCTTCGCTTCAAATGAAGTTAATTTTTCTATACCAATACAAACTTTCACTACCACTGCTTTAGTAGCCGAAGCTGAACATCCGTTAACATCTGTAACAGCATAACTCAAGGTCTGACTGCCTACTGCAGATGGGTTAAAGCTACTGCCAGTAACGTTTGTACCAGAGAACACTCCACCTGCTGGAGTACCAGTGAGTGTAACAACCCCACTGTTTTGACATACTGTATCTTTGGATAAGGTCAAAGTAACTACTGGAAGCGAATTTATGCTTACCACTACCGTATCGCTACCTTTGCATCCAGCAGCGTTGCTTACTACTACACTATAAGAATTGGCTGTAGTAGCTGAAATAGTTTGCGTAGTAGCAGTATTGCTCCAAGCATAGGTGCTTCCTGTGTTTCCTGCATTGAGCGTTACACTTGCACCCGCACATACAGCAGTATCGTTTCCGAGATTTACTAGTGGATTTGCATTTACAGTTAATACTAAAGTGTCTGTTCCTTTACATCCATTTGCATCTGTTACTACTACAGAGTAGCTATTCGACATTGTAGCAGTGGTAGTTTGCATCATCGTAGCATCATTCCAAAGGTAAGTTGCTCCTGCATTTCCTGCATCAAGGGTTACGCTTGCACCCGCACATACAGCGGTATCGTTTCCGAGATTTACTACTGGATTTGCATTTACAGTTAATACTAAAGTGTCTGTTCCTTTACATCCATTTGCA
>CALAYL010000034.1 GCA_937894725.1 uncultured Bacteroidota bacterium | reverse complement strand
AATCCCTCAACATCCTCTCCATACATGCCGCCACTTTTTCGGCATTCGGTAAGATGGCTTTTTCTAGATTTTCATTGAGTGGGATAGCAGGCGTGTTGGCGGCACCGAGTATTTCTACGGGGGCATCTAACTGCTGAAAACACGCATGGCTAATGCGTCCTGCCAGCGATTCGGCAAAGGAATGCGTGATGGTTTCCTCAGTCAATACGAGGGCTTTGCCGTGTTTTTTCACCGTGCTAAAAATCAATTCTTCGTCTAGCGGATTGAGCGTACGGAGGTCGATGATTTCGATTTGCCCTACAAACAATTTTGCGGCATTCAATGCCCAATGTACGCCCATGCCGTAGGTAATCACACAGAGCGATTCGCCATTTTCAACCATCGTTTCATCTGCCGAAAGGGCTACTCTGCCTTTGCCTAATGGCACGATATAGTTTTCGTCTGGTTCGATAGTTTTTGCTTGTTCAGTGCCTTTCACTTTGCTCCAATAAAGTCCTTTGTGTTCGAACATCACCACCGGATTAGGGTCGTAAAAAGCGGCTTTCATCAAACCCTTCATGTCGGCTGCGTTGGACGGATAAACGACCTTGATGCCTTTGAGTTGAAGTACCACACTCTCTACCGAAGAGGAGTGGTAAGGGCCACCACTACCATAGGCGCCTATAGGGATGCGAATCAACGATTGCACCGGCCATTTGCCATTGCTCAGATAACACGAGCGCGATAGCTCGGTGTAAAGCTGATTGATACCTGGGAAAATATAATCTGCAAACTGTACTTCGACTATGGGTTTGCATCTGGTAGCACTCATACCTACTGTGCTGCCGATGATATAAGCCTCCATGATGGGGGTATTAAAAACCCGCTTGTCGCCATATTTTTTTGCCAATAAAGCAGCTTCTCTAAATACTCCACCTAGCTCTCCGCCTACGTCTTGGCCATAAAGCAAAGATTCGGGATGCTTTCTTAAAATTTCATCTACGGCATGTAATGCCGCATCGACCATCACCACGGGTTCTGCACCAGCAGGACAGCGTTCGCCTTGCTCCTCGGTGATAGTGGCAGGCGCAAAAATATGTGTAGTCAAATCTTCGGCAGTGGGGTCTGGCTCTTTGAGCGCCCGCTCAAAGTCTTCGGCTACTACATTTTGGGTATTGGCTGCTAAAAGAACGAGGTCGTTTTCGGTCGCTATTTTTTGTTCTATCAAAAAGTGTTTAAACTTTGGCAATGGGTCACGTGCAGCATCACAAGCTAGGTTATCAGCTGGTCTATACCATTCTTTTCTGACTCCCGATGTATGGTGATTGAGCAAAGGCACTTTGGCGTGAACGGCCACAGGTCTTCGTTCGCTGCGGATGATGTGCGCTGCTTTTTCAAGCGTTTCAAAAGCTGATTTAGGGTCAGTGCCATCTATCGAAAAAACGTCAATACCCACAAAACCTTTGAGGTATGCCGAAGCATCCATGGCGCGAATTTCTGAGGAATGAGCCGAAATATCCCATTCATTATCTTGAATCAAATACAAAATCGGATATTGATGTAGAGCGGCCATCTGAAAAGCCTCTGATACCTCACCCTCGGTGATAGCCGCATCGCCTATAGAGCAAACGACCAATGGAGCTTCGCTCGTTTCCCAAGCATCGAGCTGTTGATTTTCTCTGTATTGAATGCCTTGTGCAGCACCTGTAGCAGGAATAGCCTGCATACCTGTAGCCGAAGATTGATGTGGTATTTTCGGCATATCTTCTCGATTGCTCGAAGGATGCGCATAGTAGGTTCTACCCCCCGAAAAATAGTCGGTTTTTTTGGCGAGCAACTGCAACATCAAATCGAATGGACTAAAACCCATACCCAGCAGCATGGCATCGTCACGATAGTAGGGAAAGACAAGATCTTGGGGTTTGAGCTGGGCAGCTGTAGCGAGCTGAATGGTTTCGTGGCCACGGGATGTGGCGTGCACATACTTGGCGCATATATCTTTACGCGCTTCAAACAACTCAGCCATAGCTTTTGCTGTACACAATTTCTCAAAAGCGAGAAGGTAGGGATTGTTCTTATTTTCCATCAAAACAAGTTTAGGAAATATTGTGGACTAAACACAGAATATCTTTAACCCAAATCATACAATAAAAAACAAAATGATATTACTCCACTATAAAGAGTTTTCTACTGCGTAGATTTGAACATTTCCTATTAGCATTAAGCTGATTCATGCATTGTTTGGGTTAAAGTCAACATCTGTAAATAGTCTGTTTTTGTATCCTTGGCGGTGTATAGATAGATCCTAGATAAGTTAATGAAAGTGAACTGTTTTTAGTCTGAGTAAAGAGTGTGTTTTACAATAAAATGTATAGGCCTAAGTACAGGGTATAGTTGAAATGAAAAGGAGGTAAGCTATTTAGTTTGAAAAAACAGGAGTGTTAGACCGCTGAGATTCTGTGTAATGCTGTAGATATAAATTCTAAAATCTTGTTTTTTTCAAAATACGATAATTCAATTGTAGTGTATTGTCTCGAAGTGCTTGATATAAGTAGTGTAGCGACATAGCAATTTAAAAGAATAGCTACTGCTAATGATGATAACATTGAACCTAGTAAGACAGATTCTATCATCAAGTTTATTCCTAGAAGAAAAATAAAAATGCCAAGTAAAAATCTAAAAATATGGAATTTGTAAGCGCTAGAAATTCTAGCAATCTTTTTTAGCGGGAGGATGATTTGGCTATGGCCAAGAGGTATAAGCCCGAGAAGCAAAGTTGGTTTTTCTCCAATGATACGCTGGCTTGTAATAATGAAATTAGTATTGTGCCAAAAAAGGAATATGCTTGTATTGAATGCTTGTCTGTAAACAATTTGTTCATCTGAGGCAAGGACGACATCCATTTTGTAAAATGTGGTTGGTTACTTTTTTAGAACGCTTGTGATTTTTAAAATACTAAAGTTTAGCAAAGGCGATATCGCCTTTGCTGCTTTAGTGCTGTTATTAGATTGCTCTTGATGATGGATGGCAGGTATAGCCATTGTCTTCCATGTCTCTAATCGCAGAGTTAATATCGCCTTTGCTGAAGTCTTTATCGCAATATTCGGTCTTAACGAATGTACCTTCGTCTTTATCTTTGTGTTTACAAACAAAGCATTTAGCACAGCTACTTACAGATGATAGCAAAAAGAATGCTGCTACGGGTAAAAGTAGTTTTCTCATAGTTTTTGGGTTTAATTTTTGCCTACTCTTTGATCCCCTTTTCGGCTACCGAGGTTATTTTTGTTTATTTTAACAAAGTTATCAGTTGTGGCTATGATTGTTTTTCATTCTTGAATTCGGCAGTAGTCTTCTTGATGTTGGATGGTTTTCTTCTCCATTTTGTTGTATAAGTGAAAACGCATTTTGCTTTAAAGTCTTAATAAAGTTGGCTTTTTGACTTCGAGCGATATTGATTTCTTTATCATCGGACATGCATACTACAAGCCCCAAATCAGTTTTTTTTATTTTTTCGATATGCGCCATATTTATCATAAAGGACTGATTGGCTCTCACAAAATCGACTTTTAGCAATATTTGCTCAAAAGCACGAAGGGGGTGCGCTACACATATAGAATCTGCACCTTGTCTATGAAAAACAGTGTAAGAATTGTCGTTTTTAGCATAGAGAATCTGTGCTATATCCAAATAAAAAAGGGCATCTGTATTAGATATCAAAAGCCTCTTTTGTTTATATTGTTGAATAGAGAGAAGTGTGGGTGTTTCCATTGTTTTTGAATATGGATACAAAAAGTACGAATGAGTGCCTGTACATTATAAGACAAAAAAGAGGTGTTTTTCCTTAAAATTTGAGCAGCAAAATGCTCATTTGGGGTTCAAACTCTTTGTTTATGGGGTGTTTGTGAATTGTCAGGTTTCCTTGAATTTACCCCTAGGTGGGTATTGTAGAAAAGAAGCTTTTAGTGAAATCTGCTATATTTTTGAGATAAAATAAAAGCTGTATTTAGCGCATACAGGTGAATAAGAATAGCTTCTTTGAAACGGGCGGAATAGAAGGATCGCTTTTCTATGCTAATTTTTTATTCAAAAATACCGCCAGTTTTTTCAAAGCTTTTTTCCCTTTAGGGAGTATCTGCCAAAACATATGGAATACATGAAAATAGTTTTTGAAAATTTCCATTTCGACTTCTACTCCTTGAGCTTTAGCTTTTTCACAAAAGCGAGTGCTGTCGCTAAGTAGCAATTCATCGCTACCTACATGAATATAGATCGGTGGCAGCCCTGTGCAGTCAGCAAACAAAGGAGAGATGTAGGGTGTTTTTGGGTCGTGGTTTCCGTAATAATTTTGAGCCCAAAAGGGAAATGCTTCTTTGATGAGCATAGGATCTTCAGCTTTTTTGTCACTAAAAGAAGCGCCACTGAGCGTGAGGTCTGTCCATGGTGAAAGGCAAATAGCACAAGCCGGCAGAGGCTTCTCTTTATCTCTTAAATAAAGCAGTGTAGCCAGTGTGAGCCCACCTCCAGCAGAGTCGCCTCCAAAGGCGATATTGTCTGGAGCGAATTCTTTTGCGATCAACCATTGGTATGCCATTACAGCATCTTCTACCGCAGCAGGATAGGGGTTTTCGGGGGCTAGTCTATATTCAAAACTAAATATATTGAGATTGCTGTATAGTGCGAGTTTGGTGAGCATGGTACGATAAGTAGCTACACTACCTACGGCATAGCCACCTCCATGAAAGTAAAGTAGTACCTTGTTTTTTGGAGCTCCTTTTGGGCGAATCCACTCCCCTTTGCAGTGTTGTACCTCCTCCATTGCATAAGTGCAGCTTGAGCTGTTGTACGCAAATCGTTTGCCTATTTTTTCAAAACCCATTCGGGAGCGTGGTATGTTTTCCCATTGTGCTTTGTCGCGAAATTTTCGAATTTGTTTTTTTACAAAAAACAATGGAATGGGTAGGCTGATTTTCATCTAGTGATTAGATTATTTTTGCTTTGTAAGTCTCTGCAATATTTAATTTTTCTTTTAAATATTTTGCGAGTTTCACATTGGCGGCTTTGCCCTCTGGCAGCACCATCCAGAAGCCCTGCCAAGCATGAAACATATCTCTCCAAACTTCGAGTTTAATTTCTACACCTGCTTTTTTTGCTAAGGAGGCAAAATGAACAGAATCATCCATTAGCACTTCGCTGTCGCCTACTTGAATATACATGGGGCAGAGCCCGGCCAAATCGCCAAAAATAGGCGAAACATACGGATGTGATTTGTTGCCAGGTGCATAATTTTCGGACCATATAGAAAGCCCCTTGGTCGGAATCATGGGGTCTTTATCTTCATTAGAAAAATGCGATTTCATACTGATCGTAAGGTCGAGCCAAGGTGACAAAAGCAATGCGCAATTAGGCATTTCAATACCTTGATCTTTGAGATATAAAAGACCTCCAGTAATCAATCCAGCACCAGCCGATTCGCCTGCGCAGGCTATGTTTTCGGGTTTGTAGCCTTTTTCTAAAAGGTATTGATAGGCTTGTGCAAATTGATGTATTTGTTTGGGGAATTTCGCTTCGGGTGCAAGTGAATATTCTATAGCTACCGTCTTTATATTGGCATGTACGGCAAGCTGTGTGGCTAATGCTCGATGCGTATTGAGTGAGCCGGTAGCATAGCCTCCACCGTGACAAAAAAGTAACACTTTGTCTGCATCTGCTCCATTCGGTTTTATCCACTCAGCCTCCATCTCACCTATTGTAAACGCTATGTAGCCACATCGTTTGTCATATTGGGGAAGATAAGTGGCTAAAGTTTCAAATGCTTTGCGTGCTAGTAGTGGCCTGTCATATACTTGTTGCCCTACCAATTTGTAAACTCGGAGTGCTTGCTGAATGGCGAATAGTCTAAGATTCATAAAAGTGCGTTCTATTTATTTGAGGCTAAAAGAATTTTCCAGGCCGTGAGCAGGTCTCCTTGGTTTATACATTCTTTTGCAGATTTTGTTTCTTGAGTCAAATCAAAATTTTCTAATGTGGGTATAGTTTCGAGAGAGGCAAGTTGTGCAAGTTCATTGCCTGTAAGGGTATCTGAATTTTTAATAAAATCGGGCAGTTGGTCAAAGCCCATACCCAGTGCAGAAGCAGGTTTCGGCTTAGGTACTTCAAAAAGATTAGCCCCCTCTACGCGGCAATAAAAGTCTTTGCCGAGTCGGGCTATATATTTCATTTTGAGTGGTAGAATATTGTTGTTTTCGTCCAATACTTTTTCGCTCACGTGTATCATGACTATTTCACATATCACTAGATTGCCTGAGCCGCCCCCTGTGCCTGTTTCTATCACTTGTATCACCTTGCATTCGAGCTGTACAAACGATTCTGCGACTCTAGGTGGTTTTACTTTGGTTGAAGCTAACATGGTAAATCCTGCCTTTTCAAATTCGTTTACTCCCTTTGGGTACTCCCCGCTGGCGAGGTTCATTTGGTGCAGTATGTCTTCGTTTACAATATTTACCACACACGCTTTGGTTTCTTGTATATAATCGAGTGTGTTTTTTGTTTCGCCAGTTCTGCCAGAGCGAGCGGGCGAAAAAATGCAGATAGGTGGATTAGCACCAAACACATTAAAGAAACTAAAAGGGGAAAGGTTTATATCGCCATTGCTACTCATAGTAGATACAAATGCGATAGGGCGGGGTGCTATACTGCTCAAAAGCAAATCGTGTACTTTTGGAATGGGCAAGTCAGAAGGGTCGAAGGATTTCATAAAACCAAGGTAAAAAAAATGAAATAGATTGCTAGAGAAATAGTAAAACATCGTTTAAGCAAGGCTTAAAATTTTACTACTTTTTGATTCTTTGTGAATTGTTAGGATAGTTTTAATTTTACTTTCAGCCTAATTTCAAACGACTTTATGTGGTTAAATCACTGGTAAAATTTTGCCACTCACTTCTCCGAATCCTACTTTTATATTGCCTTTTTGGCCAAAACCTTTGATGCGAATAGTATCGCCATCTAAAAGAAATTTTCGCTCCGTGCCATCGGGCATAGTAATTGGTTTTTTTCCGCTCCAGCTTATTTCGAGCATTGAGCCATAGCTATCGGGGGTAGGTCCAGATATAGTACCTGATGCGTAGAGATCACCTACTTCGATGTTGCAGCCATTGATTGTGTGATGGGCTAGCTGTTGACACATATTCCAATACATGTATTTAAAGTTGCTTTTTGAAATCGTTTTCGATACACCATTGGCTGTTTCTAAATCTACTGTAAGCTCAATATCGTAGTTTTTTTTGCCATCAAATTGAAGGTATGCCAATGGTGAAGGTTCTTGGGTAGGAGTGGGCGCTCTAAAGGGCTCAAGCGCTTCGAGAGTTACTATCCATGGTGAAAGTGATGATCCAAAGTTTTTGCCTAAAAATGGACCTAGTGGCACATATTCCCACTTTTGAATATCACGAGCACTCCAATCGTTGAAAAGGGCAAGACCAAAAATGTGGTCTTCGGCACGCTGTGCACTTATCGATTCGCCTAGCTCGGTGGGTTTTCCTATTATGAAAGCCATTTCGAGTTCAAAGTCTAAGAGTTTAGAAGCTCCGAAAGTAGGTAATGATTGGTCGTCTGCTTTGGTTTGCCCCTTGGGACGAATGATAGGTGTGCCACTCACCACTATCGAAGAAGCGCGTCCGTGATAGCCTACAGGCAGATGTAGCCAGTTTGGTAAGAGCGCATTGGCTGGGTCTCGAAACATCATGCCTACATTGGTAGCGTGCTCACGGCTACTATAAAAATCGGTGTAGTTTGGTACATGAATCGGCAGGTGTAGCTTAACCTCATTCATTGGGATTAAACATTTTGAAATCTGTTCTTTTTTAGCTTCATTAGCTATGCTAAAAAGTGATTGTATGGTTATCCTAACTTTAGATGTGACAGGTTTTCCGAGTGCTATAAAAGCATTTAGGGTAGATTGATAGAGGGTGTTTTTGTCAAACTTTATTTCATCAAAAAAACCATATCCAGCGAGTACAGATAAATCGATAATTTGGTTGCCTATGATAGAAGCCACACGTGGCTTTTGTGCGCCCATTGAAAAAATGCCAAAAGGAATATTGTGGATTGAGAAATCGGAGTCGTTATCTATTTGAAGCCAAGATTGCATAAGTGTATTTTTTACAAAGTAAAAAATAAAAATGCAAATACTTTATACATCAAAGCTCCACTCCGTGGCGGAGTCTTGCTTGCGAAGATTGTATTTTTCGATTTGTCGGGCTATGATGAGGTCGGCTATTATTTCGGCTACTGGCTTATCTTCATTAGATAGCAATATTTTTTTTAGCCGTTGCTCATCAATATCAATTCTGTAGAGCACCCATTGTAGTCGTTCGGTATTGTGTGTAAGGAGATAATCGACTTGATATACTAGCCAAGCTCTGATTTTATCAAAATCATTGCCTTGGTAAGCTAGGACATCTTCAAATTCTTCGAGTGTTTCCAAATGAAATAATTACTTAGCGATACAAGTGTAAGATTGATCTTCGTAGGTTTTTTTTGCCGCAGATGAGCAAGCCTCTTGGGCAGGAAGGTTGTTGTAAACGCACGAAAACCCTTGGCTTTCCCAATATACTCGCCAGGTATCTACTTTTACTCCATTGAGATGAGAATCTCCATCACAACCAGCCAACGTTTGTTGACCAGCTTTAGTGCATGTGCCACATTTGAGCGTACAATCATAGCATTTTTTACAACCGCTTATCGTAAACAATAATAATACCATAAAGGAGAAAAGGGATTGCTTCATATTAGAGATTAATCTCTTGAAGTAAATGTGCAGCCTGCTTTTTCACAAGTATCTTTAGCGCTAGTTTCCGTACCTGGCTTGTAAAAAGTTATTGGACCTACGTTGCCATTACAGTCGCAACTGTATTTTTTGGTACATGCACTTAGCAAAGTAGCTCCCACAAATAGCGTAAGTAGAAAATATGTTTTCATGTTGTTTGTTTTTAATTCAGAGTACTAAATAACAAAAAATTAAGAGAATATGAAAACCAAGTAAGATTTTATATTTTAGCGCAATGAGTAATTATGTGGTTTCTGCCCGTAAATATCGCCCTACCAGTTTTTCGAACATGGTGGGTCAGGAGAGTATATCCAATACGCTCCAAAATGCGATTCGTACAGGACAGTTAGCGCATTCCTTTTTGTTTTGTGGCCCAAGGGGAGTAGGTAAAACTACAGCAGCACGTATCTTAGCTAAAACGATAAACTGTGAGCAGCTTACGCCAGAGGCAGAGGCCTGTGATAAGTGTGCATCTTGTGTGGCATTTAATTCCAATGCATCATTTAATATATATGAGCTAGATGCGGCATCAAACAATTCTGTAGATGATATACGTGCGCTCGTAGATCAGGTGAGATTCCCACCTCAGTCGGCTAAGTTCAAAATCTATATTATAGATGAGGTGCATATGCTTTCTGCGGCAGCGTTTAATGCGTTTTTAAAAACGCTAGAAGAGCCTCCTTCGTTTTGTAAATTTATATTGGCCACTACCGAAAAACATAAGATTTTACCTACGATTTTGAGTCGTTGTCAGATATTTGATTTCAAGCGAATGACAATAGAGGGGATCGTATCTCACTTGCGTCATATTGCTGAGCAGGAAAATATAATAGTGGAAGAGGATGCGCTGCACGTAATAGCACAAAAGAGTGATGGTGGTATGCGCGATGCACTGTCTATGTTTGATCGTTTGGTGAGTTTTGCCAATGGTCATTTGACATATGCTTCTGTACTAGAAAACTTGAATGTACTTGATTTTGATTACTTCTTTCAACTTACCGAAGCGTTGATGGTACAGGATTTTAGTCGAGTGATGGAGTTTTTTAATGAAATACTACAAAAGGGATTTGAGGGCGATGATCTGATAATAGGGCTTTGCGAGCATTTTAGAAATTTACTTTTTTCGAAAGATGCCGCTACGGTAAAGTTGATGGAGGTAAGCGAAAATCTAAAGCAACGATATGCCGTACAAGCGCAGCTTGTCACCTCCTCATTTTTGATGAGCTGCTTGCAATTTGGCAATCAATGTGATGTACAATACAAAATGGCAAAAAACAAACGCCTGCTAGTAGAGCTTACGCTTATGCGGATGTGTTTTGTAAATCAACTGATAGATGCACTAGATGCATCAAAAAAAAAAGTAGCGACCACATAAGTTTAGATCCTTTTGAAGATAGGCAAAGCCTTTTGCCTAATCTACCTCCTATCATAGCTGGGGGAAAATCGAATATCGCTACACAAGAAAAGAAACAAATATCCACAGTAAAACGTACACCCCCTGTGCTAAAGTTTGAACAAGTAGATATGAAAGGTGGTGAAGCCGTAGCTGAGCCTATCGAAAGCGATGTAGCTAGAGAAGCTGCGGTAGTGAAACGTTTACTTACCTCTACTACTTTATTAGAAGTCTGGACAGCGATAATGCCATTACAGCTCGAAAAGCGCCCAGGCTTGTATAATCAGATGCGTATTTTTCAACCTAGGCTTGACGAAGGTAGGGTTTTGTTAGCCGTTGAGAGTGGGCATCAGCAACAAGTTTTTGAAGAGAATGCAGATTTTTTGAGTCAGCAATTTGCGCAGTATTTTGATGATCCGATACAAATCATAATAATCAAAACTGGCGAGGAGAAGCAACAAAAAACAAAGCTTTATACTCCTCAAGATAGATTTAAGCGATTAGTGGAGATAAACCCAAACATCGCCATACTTCAAAAGGAGTTGGGTCTAGATTTTGAATATAATTAAGTCAAGATGTTGATACAAAGATTTAATATAAAGCTATCGGAAAAAGTAATTATTCAATTGCTCATCTTTTTTGGATCTATAGCATGTTTGGTTTTTGGGATAGGTGAGTTCGCTTTTAATCGGCATATTTCAGAGGCGAATATTTTGCAGTTTTTGGTAGGGGTGACTATATTCTTTCTCACTTTTCTCACCCAATCAAAAAACTTGTTATATCGACTTGGGCATATATTTATTATAGAGTTTAATATCATCAATGTTTTGATAATTTACTTGAGTCAATATGAAAGTAAGTATTCCTATCAGTACATTGTTTTCTTTTTGGTATCGAGTTGGTTTTTTGAACAAAAGTCATCCTTTTGGATAAACATCATATTAAACATTTTGTGTGTAGGTATTATCCTCTTTATAGGAGGTGACTTCAGACAGAAAGAAGAGTTTTTGTTGACCTTCTTTGTAGCTACAGTGGCGCTGGTGTTGCTCATGATGCGAAAGATTAAAAATGAAACCTTATTGAAAGAAAGTGAAACTCGCTACAGGCTTATAGCAGAAAATAGCGCAGATCTTATTTGCACACATTCTCAAGGTGGAAATTTTGAGTTTGTAAGCCCGTCTGTGTTGAATATCACAGGCCACAGACCAGAAGAGTTAATGTATCAAAGTCCTACTAAGTGGTTACACCCAGATGATGTTAAGTTTTTTGCAGAAAACTTCTTTTCTGTTTACAAGCCGAACGAGTTCAATAAAACCTTTCAGTTTCGATTTCGAAAAAAAGACAACAGTTATCTGTGGCTTGAGTCAGTGGTTAAAATATTTGAAGAAGACATAGACAATGAAATCCCTGTGCGCTATTTGAGCCAGTCTAGGAGTTCGCAGCATCACAAAGATTATGAGCAGAATATGCTTGAGAAAAACAAAGAGTTAGAGTTGAAAAATAAAGAGATTGAAATGTTTGCCTACATTACCTCTCACGATATGCAGGAGCCACTAAGGATGATTACAAATTATCTTCAGCTAGTACAGTCAAAACTCCAAAAAATAGGCGATGCATCGATGGATGAGTTTATAAATTACACACTCGCTAGTGCTAAGAATTTACAGTCATTGATCAAGGATATTTTAACCTATTCCACAACAGACAAAATAACTTTGCCAAATGTGCCGACTTCGGTAGAGAGTGTAGTGAATGAGATAGTGGTAGATCTGCAAATGATAATACAAGAAAAAGATGTGGAGATAAAGCAGCCAGTAGAGTTTTATGAAGTCCTTGCAGACAAAAACTCCTTGCGACAAGTGTTTCAAAACCTCATTTTGAATGCCATAAAATACAACAACGCTGAAAAGCCACAAGTTGTTATTGCGGTTTCTCGCGAAAAGAATGTAGCTACTTATAGTATCGCAGACAATGGTATTGGGATTGACCCAATTTATTGGTCAAAAGTATTTGAGCCATTCCAGCGATTGCATGGCAAAAGCGAACACAGCGGCACAGGGCTCGGACTGCCAATCTGCAAAAAAATAATGCTAAGACTAGGAGGCGATATATGGCTAGAATCTACACCTGGTAAGGGCTCTGTGTTTTTTGTTAAGTTTAAAACAAAAAATTAAAGTGAATTTATTTGCGAGTCGATTAGTATCGTTTGAGACACTAATATGCTTTCGTACAATATATCTGCGGCTTCGATGATTAGCTCATCTGGCATGGTCGCCATCATTTGAAAACGAAGAATAGAGCCATCTTTGGGCACAGCAGGAAATTCAACTAAATTAGTTACTAGGCCTTTTATGTTTGTTTCTCTCGATAAAATTCTAGCTAATCTTGAGTCGCCAATAAGTACTGGAATGATAGCGCTTGGTTTACCTTTGGTAGTAAATCCTCTTTTATTAAACTCGTCAATGGCGAGATTCACTTTTCGTAGCAGTGTCTTTCTTAGCTCATCTCCTATTGGGCTAAATACCATCTCCATACATTTCAACGCAATGCCGCATTGCATGGGAGTCAGCGAGTTGGTAAATGTAAATGTAGGTGAAAAAACTTCGAGTTGGGTTCTGATAAATGAAGGTCCTGCTATAAAACCACCTGTAGTGCCAAAGTTTTTGCTAAATGTGCCTAGAACAACAATTCGCTCTTTAAATCTTTCAAAATCAATTTCATCTAACAAGCCTCTGCCATTTTCACCATCGCTACCAAAGTCGTGTGCCATATCTAAAAACACAATGGCATCATATTTTTCTGCAAGAGCCAAAACTGCCGTCAAATCTGGGCTGTCGGAGTTCATCGAATATAAGGATTCGATAATAATAAACAGGCCATTTGAGTCGTTTGTGTTTCTACAAAACACCAACTTTTTCTCTAAGTCTTCGATATTATTGTGCTTGAATTTATACACTTTTTCGGTGGCATACTTAGCACCTACGTCAAGCGAGTTATGCACAAACATATCCATCACAATAGCGTCTTTGTGCGATACCATGCCTGCCACTGCACCAAAACAGGCCGCCCAGCCTCCAGTGTAGGCAAGTGCTTGATCAGTACCTACATATTCTGCTATTTTTTTTTCGAGTTGATTGAAAATTCTATTTCTTCCAGACAAAACTGGCGACCCAGCAGAGTGAAGTCCGTATTCATCTATAGTGTCTTTTGCTGCTTGAATTACATCAGGATGTTGGCTGAGTCCTAAATAGTCTTGTGAGCCAAAATTGATGCATTGTAAGTTTTCATCCGCATGTGTATTGCCTACGTTGATTTTGTTGCCTACTTTAGAAATCAATGTTCTTCCAAACGGGAAAACACCATTTATTTTCATCAGGTTAGTGTAATTGATAAAAGGTGAAAATCTATCTTTGAGTGATTTTCCTATCCAATTTCTATATAAAAACGAACTCCCATTTAATGCCTCCATGGGTACTATATCTTTCGATAAATAAGTAGCTTTCTCTTCCATCTTAATATTTCCTAATGTTTATAAAAATTAAATTTAAAACTTTACTATTGATATTACAACATCAATACATCAGCATGGCAAACTTATCTAAATTACTACTAATAAATATTTTTTTCTTCACTATGGTATCCACAATTTCTGCGCAATCTACCCCCTTGCCAAATGACCCTTACAAAGTAAGCGAATTCACTTTGTCTAATGGACTAAAAGTCATCTTTTCACCCAATAGCAACACTCCTCGTTTGCAAACGATGATAGCCGTAAAGGCAGGTAGCAAGTTTGATCCAGCTGAGACGACAGGACTTGCACACTACCTCGAACACATGATGTTTAAAGGTACACACCAATATGGCACACTCGATTGGAAAGATGAGCAAAAGCTGTTGGCGCAAATCTCCGATTTGTATGAGCAACATAAAAATGAAAAAATCGAAGAAAAGAAAAAGGCGATTTATGCCAAGATAGATTCATTGAGTTTTTTGGCGTCTAAACTGGCTATACCTAGCGAGTATGACAAAATGGTAGCCTCTATAGGGGCTAGCGGTACCAATGCTTTTACGAGCAATGATATGACGGTATATGTAAATGACATACCGAATACCGCTATTGAAAAATGGGCTAAACTAGAAGCAGAGCGGTTTTCAACCTTAGTACTTCGGCTTTTTCATACCGAATTGGAAACGGTTTATGAGGAATTTAATCGCAATCAAGATGATGATATTCGATGGTCAAACTTTGCTATCGATAGCATGTTGATACCCAACCACCCTTATGGTACACAGACGACTATAGGACTAGGTGAGCATCTTAAAAACCCTTCTATGGTCAATATTCATCGCTATTTTGATACGTATTATGTACCAAACAATGTCGCTATTATATTGAGTGGAGATGTCAATCCATCTACTGCTTTACCTATTATCGAGAAGTATTTTGGTGCTTGGGCCAAAAAGGAAGTTGCTCCTTTTGTAAAAAAACAACCTATACCGATTACAACTATTCATGAAACAGAAGTAATAGGGCCTACCAAAGAACACGTTTATATCGGATTCAGATTTGATGGAGACAATTCCAAAGAATCGGCTATGGCAAAGATAGTAGATATGCTCCTTGCTAATGGTGCTGCGGGTTTGCTAGAGCTCAATCTAGTTCAAAAACAAAAAGTGTTAGCGGCCACTAGCTATGTTAGCGCATTGAAAGATTATTCCGTTTTTAAAATGTATGGCGAACCTAAAAAAGGACAAACACTTGAAGACGTAAAAGCGCAACTTTTAGCGCAACTTGATTCTATAAAAAAGGGACAATTCGATGACGAAATGCTCAAAGCTATCGTTACAAATCTTAAACTAAATCAACTTCAAAGTGTTGAAAACAATAGGTCTCGCGCTTACAGCCTAATGGATGCTTTTGTAAAAGACATACCATGGAAAGACAGAGTAAATGAAATAGATGAAATGGCTAAGGTGACTAAAGCGGAAGTAGTGTCTTTTGCTAATAAGTATTTTAAAGACAACTATGCCGTATGCTATAAGCGAATAGGAGAGCCAAACAGACACAAAGTAGATAAACCTAAGATAACCCCCGTACAACTCAATAAGGATTCTACATCTTCTTTTAAAGCCGCATTCGATTTGGTAGGACAGGGCGATATCCAAGCTCGGTTTTTAGATTTCGAAAAAGATATGAAGCGCTCAGCACTGCCAAACAGCGGACAGTTTTTTTATATTAAAAACGAAGATGCCCCACTCGTTTCGCTCAATTTTATTTACAACATAGGCACAGATAACAATCCACTGCTAAGTGCAGCAGTAAATTATGTAGGCTATTTGGGAACAAAAAAATACACGGCAGATCAACTCAAGGTGATGCTTTATAAGCTTGGGGTATCTTATAAATTGAATGTTAGTCGCGACCGATTTGTTCTCTCTTTTTCGGGCTTAGAAGAAAACTTGCCTAAAGCACTCGACCTCGTTTTTGATGCGCTTAAATCTTTTGAGCCAGACAAAAAAGTGTATGCTGCTATGATAGATGATATCGCAAAACAAAGAGCAAATGCGAAACTCAACAAAGGGGTGATTCTTACACAAGCGATGCTCAATTATGTAAAATATGGAGCCGACAATCCGTTCAAAAATTCGCCTAGCGAAGCTACGCTTAGCGGACTCGACCCTACGCAGCTTATTGAAGCTATATCCAACACACTTACTATGCCAGATCGAATAACCTACTATGGTCAAATGGCCGAAAATGATGCGTTTGTTTTGATAAAAAGAAAAGTAGAAAAATTAGGTTATGCCGCAGACAGGCCTGTTGCAAAATCATTTCCAGAACTTTCTTTAGGCAAGCCCACTGTTTATTTTTGTAATTATAACATGAAGCAAGCAGAGGTTATTTTGTTAGCTAAATCATCTCGATTCAATAGATCCTGGTTGCCGATGATTAATCTTTATAACGATTACTATGGTTCAGGATTGTCGTCTATCATGTTTCAAGAAGTGCGCGAAAAAATGGCACTTGCATATGCTGTAAGCAGTAGAATGGGTGTGCCAGAAAATGCAGATGAATCACATTATCTCGTATCGTATGTAGGTACACAAGCCGACAAATTACCCACCGCCTTGGGCAAAATGCAAGAGCTTCTAGGCACTATGGTTGAAGTGCCAAAACAGTTTGATGGCGCCAAAATGGCTATTGTCAAAAATATCGAAAGTGAGTGGATTAAAGGGCCAGGAGTTTTTAACGCATATGATAGAGCAGAGCGAAAGGCGGTCAATGTAGATTTGCGTAAAGAGATTTATGACGTGGTCAAAACAAAATCGATGAATGATTTACGTTCATTTTTTGATACCAATATTACCGGCCGCAAACCTTCATACCTTGTTATAGGAGATAAAGAAAGTATTGATTTTGACGTACTAAAAAAACTAGGCGAAGTCAAGATGCTATCGCTAGAAGAGGTATTTGGCTATTAGGTAACCTTATTTTTCCGAAAATAAAATATCTGCCGTGGGCCGTGCTGCTTGATAAAAGTAGCGGGCATAATAATTGTCTTCTACATTGTTGAGCATTACCCCACCATGTACTGTAGCGTGAGCAAATACGCCATGTTGGAGGTAGATAGCTACATGCGAAGGGGTATTTTTATTTATTTTAAAAAATACCAAATCGCCTTCAGCAGCCATATCTTTTGCTTCTAAAACATGACATCTTGGAAACAACGAATTTACATTGCCATCGAGGTTTGATTGATAAGCATCCTCATATATCCGCTTTACTAGGTTAGAGCAGTCTATCCCTTTTTCTGAGTTGCCGCCCAGTACATAAGGTGTATTTCGCCATTTATAGATAGCATAATAAAGATTTATATTTTCTACTTTATCTAGGTTGATGGTGTGTCTTTCAAAATAAGCATGAATGCCCACTGTGTCAATAGACAATGACGGACTTGTTTGCGCACAGCTAGCAAATGAAATTGAGATAAAAAGCCATGCGAAAAATGGTTTATATAGCCGCATAATTGATTTATTGGGGGTTAGTCCGTCTTACTACGGATTTAGCACCAAAATGTTTCAATCAGCTATCCAATTTGAATACTTCGCATAAAATCTACGGTGTCCTGTATGTCTTGATATATGACTCTGTCTTTTTCATAAAATGGAATGATAGCGCGATAGTCCGTTTTTATTTTTTCTATTATGGGAGAACTTTTTAATGGCGCTCTAAGGTCGATAGCTTGAGCCGCACACATCCATTCTATGGCCAATACTTTTTCGATATTGTAAACTACCTTATAGCATTTTACTGCAGCGTTGGCACCCATACTCACATGGTCTTCTTGCCCTCCCGATGAGGTGATACTATCTACCGATGCAGGTGTTGCTAATTGTTTATTCATACTCGTAATGGCCGCAGCAGTGTATTGCGGTATCATATAGCCACTATTTAAACCAGATTCTTTTACTAAAAAGGGCGGTAGTCCCCGTTTGCCACAAGTCAATTGAAACGTTCTACGCTCCGAAATTGAGGCCAATTCACTCATAGCGATAGTGAGATAATCTAGTGCAAGCGCTAAGGGTTCACCGTGAAAGTTACCCCCGCTGATGATTAAATCTTCTTCGTCAAATACAAGCGGATTGTCCGTCACCGCATTTATTTCTTTCTCAAAAACTTCCCTTACGTGTGCTATTACACTTTTTACTGCACCATGTACCTGTGGTACACACCTAAATGAGTAGGGATCTTGTACATTGTTTTTAGCCTGTTCGGCAATTTGACTTCTGGTCAAAAAATGCAATACATTTTCTGCCGATTCCTTTTGCCCTTGATGATTGCGTACGCGTTGTATGGCTGGGTGAAATGGCGCTGTTTGTGCATCATATCCATCTATGGATGCCGCAGCTGTAAAGTCCGCCAAGAGCTCCACTCGTGTGCTTTCGAGTATAGCATGGCAGCCCCACGCACCCATAAATTGTGTGCCATTGAGAAGGGCCAATCCCTCTTTGGCTTGCAATGTCAAAGGCGATATCTGCAACTCACTCAGCACCGCTTCGCTAGATCTTTTTACACCTTCATGCCGTACCCAGCCTTTGCCTATCAGTGGTAAACTGAGATGCGCTAAGGGAGCTAAATCGCCCGATGCACCTAGGGAGCCAACTTCATATATTACGGGCAAAATATTTTCGTTGAAATGCCATATGAGTCTTTCTATAAGCTCGATTCGTACGCCTGAGTGCCCCATCGAAAGTCCTTTTATTTTGAGTAGTAGCATCAGCTTTACTACTTCTTCTTTTATTTCATCGCCCATACCGCAGGCATGGCTCATGACTAAATTTTCTTGAAGTGCTGTCAAGTCACTTGGTGCTATAGCTACATCACACAATGCCCCAAAGCCTGTATTAATACCATAAAAGCGGAGGTTAGGATCGCTGATTTTTTTTTCGAGATATGCTCTGTTTCGCTTTACTTTTGCTATTACACTCTCGCTCAATCGCAGTTTTTTCTTTTCTGCTAAAATACTAGATAGCTCATCTATTCGCAATGGAGCATCTGAGATTTCAAAAATGGCTGACATGTGGGTAGGTTTTATTTGGTCTGCAAAATACAAATCCTATCGCAACCGCAGAGTAGCTTTTACAGGGTTGTGATCCGAAAATTCAAATCCAGCATTTATACCCTCTATTGAAACGACTTCTAGGTTTGGCGATACAAGGTAATAGTCTATTACCGTAGTAAAGGTTTTTTCATCTAGCGGACGAATATTTTTTCGATTGGTAGGGGTGTTGCCATCATATACATACTGCCAATCTTTGATATAATTCGGGTCGTTTTTCATCAAATATAGTGCGTCATTTTCGGGTTCTTTCTCCCATTTTTTCACATCAAAATCTGGTGGAGCAATATTCCAATCGCCTCCTATCACCACATAGTTGCCTTTTATATATTCTACTTCTGCATATTTTTTCATCACAGCCATCTGTTGTTTTTTAACTCCACCATCATCATAAGCTTCGAGGTGCGTATTGATCACCACAAGTTCTTTCCCATTTTGTAATGCGAAATGAGAAATGAGCATACAGCGTTCAAGATAAAACAGTTTGCGTGGAAAATCCGTGATTCCAGGGAAAGCAATCCGCTTTACTTCTATGGGTTTGCGTTTAGACAAAGAGAGGAGTCCACTGTGAATTTTGCCTAGCGGTTCTGTCCAGGGAAAAGGGAGATAGCGGACTTTGTAGTTGGTAGCAAAGCTTGCATAATCTGTGCTTGCCACACTTTTGATCGCTTCTACCATGTTGAAGCCGTGGCTACGTTTGCTATTTACATCTACCTCTTGAAGCATGATAAAATCGGCATTTTTGAAGACTTCAATCTGACTACAGATGCCTGTTACATACTTTTCGACTAGTTCAAATGGCGTGATGACCATTTTGCCACCATCATAAAAGAAATCTACATCTTTGCCTAGTCCACCATAGCCCACATTCCATATCAACAAGCTGAAAGTGCTATCGCTAGTGGATTTTAGGGCATCGGCAGAAGGAGAGTCTGCTACTATGCTTTCTATTTCAGCAGGACGGTATTTGGTTGCGAAACCGATGATAAGGTGTGTGCCTACATACAATGCAGGAATGGCAATCAGAATTAATAATAAATACAGCATTTTTTTCATTCTATTTAATTTTGTCTTTACAAATAAAGAAATTTTGGTAAAGCTTATTTTTGACTAGCTACTAGGATTTTGGAATTAGAAGTGTATTTTTAAAATTACTATTTATTTTGATTTTAAAAAAAACACCAATGGCACATAGCGAATTAACATGGACCCAAGACGGAAAGAAATTATATGCACAAGCATGGACAGTCGAAAACCCCAAAGCCGTGTTGGCTATCGTACATGGGTTTGCGGAGTATGGCGGTAGATATGCAGCAGCAGCAGGGTTTTTTAATCAAAAAGGA
This sequence comes from uncultured Bacteroidota bacterium, assembly GCA_937894725.1. Lineage (GTDB taxonomy): Bacteria > Bacteroidota > Bacteroidia > Chitinophagales > LD1 > CALAYL01. The sequence goes on along the minus strand of CALAYL010000034.1, from coordinate 10,353 downwards.
TTTTCAGTAATAGCTATCGACCAGTTCGGTCACGGCAAAACAGAAGGGCCAAGAGGACACTCGCCATCTTACAATGCCACAATGGATAGTGTTGAAAATCTTTTAGTAGAAGCGCAAAAAATAGCACCCAATATGCCACTTTTTCTTTGGGGTCATAGCATGGGTGGTAATGTCGTACTTAACTATCTATTGCGTAGAAAGCCAGATATAGCGGGAGCTATAGCTACTGCACCTTGGTTGAAATTGGGATTTGAGCCGCCTAAGTTTAAGATCATGTTGGCCAAAGTAATGCGCAATATTTTTCCTTCCTTTCCAGAAAAAGCAAATCTTGACACCAATATGCTTTCGCGAGATAAGGCAGTAGTAAAAGCCTATGATGCAGACCCACTTGTACACAATCAAGCTACTGCGGGTACTTTTTTTGAAACCTATGATGCCGGTTATTGGGCGATTGAGCATGCAGCTTCACTTTCCAACTATCTACTCATCATGCATGGTACTAAAGACCAACTCATATCACCAGAAGGTTCGGCAGAATTTTTTGAAAATACGAATCAAACACTTGCTACCTACAAGACATGGGAAGGTTACTTTCATGAACTACACAATGAGCCGGAGCCTGACCGCACCAAGGTTTTGACGGAGATGTTGCTATGGATGGAAGGCCGATTAGCGGCTACTACTTGATCCGTTTTTGAATTTCATTAGCTAAGACCTTATGTCCTAAATTGTTTAAATGCCCATCTGGGTTTGGGGTGTAATACGAGCTAGAAAATGAAGTGGGTAAAAAACAATACGCACTGAGTAAGGTGTCGTTAAAAATGCTACTAAATTTATGTTTGAAAAATGCTGAAGATTGTGCTGCATCTTCTAGTCTAGGTATGATGACAAGATGGAAATTGCAATTGTTTTCTTTGCAAATTTGAACTATAGATAATAGGTGATTGGCGGTAATGGGGCTTTCTTTAAAACTCTTTTCTTGCTTTACCTTTTCATTCCATTGCGCATTGAAAGCAAATAATTTTGCTGCGATAGCACTATGTTTTGCTATGTATTCTAGCCCGTTTTCTGGTTGTTGTATAACATATTTTTCGGTCACATAATACTGGTATGCCTCTTGCGCATTTGCGAAAAATCGTTTTTCATCGTTTGCCATCATAGCTCCTGCATTAGTGAAATAGTAAAGCGGCTTATTTGGTGATATATTTCTTTCTTGTGGCATCATATCATTGCCTAGGTAGAGGCATACGAATGCCATATCAGGCTTGAGGATGGGAATGTATTTTTTAGCTAAAGCATCGTACTGAGCGGGGTCTGCTACTGGAATGCCGAGATTGATAACTTCCAGCGTGCTGTCTTTACCTATTCTCTCGACAAAGCAATTAGACAATGGTTCGGCAGATAATCCCCACGTGAAACTATCACCAATAAATAAGATTTTTCTTTTGTTTGAGTCGATTGTTTCAAATGCTTTATTTCTAAACCCATTTTCATTTATAGCAATGTTTTGCGTAGCGAAATAAGCTTTATTTGCAACGATAAAACCTTCTTGATTTGTGTAAAAATGATTGTACTCAATCAACGAATCTACACGTTTGAAGTTTGACCATGATGGTGCTATATAACCGGGTACTAATCCGTATAGCCTAGCTACAAACTCTAACCCTAATAGCAATAGGAAAAGCAATCCTATGTTCCATGCTATTAATTTTAGATTTTTCATACCATCAAACCTACCTAAAAACAATCGTATAAAAAAAGCCCTCCAATTTCTTGGAGGGCTTTAGGATATTGAAGTGGAATGGGATTAATTAAAATCAATCGTCATCACTACACGTCTATTTTTCTGTCTTCCTTCAGCTGTTTTGTTGTCAGCTATTGGTTGTGTTTCTCCATATCCAAATGTAGAAAGCTTAGTGCCTGCTACTCCTTTGCTTATCAAATAAGTTTTCACCGCGTTAGCTCTGCGATTAGATAGATCCAAATTCATGGCGTCATCACCTTGGCTATCTGTGTGGCCTTCTATTTTCAAGCCATATCCTTTATCTACCAATAGTTTTGCAAGGCTATTTAATGAAACATAAGATGACGTTTTGATTATGTCTTTACCTGTTTCAAACAATAGGTTTTTGAATGCAAAATCTATGGTAGCAAGTTCTTTTTTCTCTAAAGCAGGGCAGCCTTTGTTTTCTTTCACCCCAAATACTTTAGGGCAAGCATCGTCTTTATCGAGTATGCCATCTCCATCTGTATCTGCATAAGGACAACCATTATTTTCTTTAGGCCCTTTGTCGCGTGGACACTTGTCTAAATTATCATAAATACCATCACCATCAGAGTCTGGACATCCAGCATGTTCTTTATCTCCAGGTACATCTGGGCAAGCATCATCTTTGTCCGCTACACCATCATTGTCTCTATCTGGGCAACCTTTCATAGCAATAGTACCAGCTTCAGTAGGGCAAGCATCATCTTTGTCTGCTATACCATCGCCATCAGTATCTGGGCAACCGTTCATGGCTAATGTACCTTTAATATCTGGACAAGAATCATTCATATCTGCGATTGAATCTCCATCTCTATCAGGGCAACCTGCCATGTAGATAGGGCCTGCTACATCTGGACAAGCATCTAAATCATCAGCGATACCATCATTGTCTCGATCAGAACATCCTTTGGTTTCGCAAGTACCTTTGCTTTTTTTGCACTTATCATATTTATTTGATACACCATCTTTGTCTTTATCTCTATGCAAACTGTTTGGTATAGTAATTTTTAGACCCGCTTGGATATTGAAATTGTAACTCCATTTTTTAGCTGCCAAAGAAATAATATTACCTGAGCTAACAAATAATGGTCCTAGGCGCAATCCAGCTCCAGCGCTAAAATTGCCATAATCATCATATGAAATTGGCACATATACTCCCGCCCATTTGTAGTCATATTTTGGAGTTAATGTCACAGATGTAGGGTAGTGCACTTGGTTTCTAGCTTTTGCCATTACTGGCGAAATAGTGGTACTCAAGTTTAATCCAAAGCCTTTCCAAATGTGATAATCTAAATAGATATTAAATCGAGTTGGCAACCATACATTGAAAGTAGTTGTGCTATCTTCTGCTCCGAATTTTGCAGAAATAATCGAGTCAAATGACTCTACATTTTTCCAAGGTTCTTTTTTTACTTCCCAATTGCGAATATCTGCAAGGAAGTTACGGTCATTAGAAGACTTATTGAAACGAATAGCGCCAATGTCCATTACCGAAAATCCTACAGCTAGTTTATATTTGTCGCGCTCTCGCTGCCACCATTCTTTACAATCCATAGTGTATTTGTATTGTTCTTGTTTAGGTCTCCACTCATACACAGCACCCAAATCCAGTGCAGCAGAAAGTTTTGCGTTTTTCAAGGCACTACTTACATTGCTCAATACATCATCTCCAGAAGTCAAATTTTCAAGCCCTTTGTTATGACCAAATCTGAAATCAGAATTGTAAATATTTAAGCTGTCAAAATTATTGAATTGGTAGTTTGTATTGTCTGAATAAAGATAAGCAGATGCTGTACCCATCAATACTTTGATAGTACCTCCTACTTTCACAAAATGGTCGCCTTTGTCATACACCACTCTCGAATAGGTAGCACCTATGTCGAGCCAGTTTAAACTTTTTACAGCCAGATTTTTTTCAGTAAGTTGTTTAAAGTTAAAGCCTGTAATTGAGTCTGCCTTGTTTCCTAACCCAAAATAGGCGGATCGAGCCAAAATTTCACTTACATTGTCCACATTAGTGAGGGAGTGAAAGTTAGATGTGATGGCAAGTGCGTTTTTGTTAGAGCGGTTTTTGCCCCATGCTATCATGAATGATAGTGGTAATTGAGCATCTAGATTTAGCAATACTTTTTTCGTTTTGCCATTAAGTCTTTCATGAAGATATTTATCGGTAAAATTATCTTCTTCAAATCGACTTGGTTTTAAAATGGTCTTATTGCTAAGGCCGATGTAATTGTTTTCGACATTCATACCAAAGGTGATGAGGTTCATGTCGAATTTTAGCCTGTTGTCGGCTATGGCGGGATTAAAGTTTACATTTGTTACACCACCAAAATTGCTAGCACTGAGTACTCGATTGTACTGCGCTTTTAGATTTAGGGTAAACAAACTACAACCTACTGCAAGGGTTATTAAGTTGAGTTTTTTCATAGCGTTAGTTTATTTTTAGCAAACTTAACAAACCTTGTGCCAAAATCAGCATTTTAATATATGTATTTGTTGTATTTTAATTTTAAATAATACTAATGTTCGCCACTTTTATGTTTGCTTTGTGTTATCAAAATATAGAAGTAATTCTGCATTACCTTTTAATGGGGCTAGTATTCTATTCATTAATATCACTTCCAACATATATTTTTTTATCTTTTAGATTGTCAGGTAAATAGTCATAAGGTACTACAAGAAAAACATAGCTCGGCTCCCTATCTATATATAAATTTAGTCTTCCAAAAGTGGCATGGTTGACATCTCCAAAGTCCTGACCTTCGCAAATAAGTTGAGTTGCTTTATTACACACAGTTTCCATGAAACTAGTAGAATAAATGATTTGAAGCTTTGGTTTCTTATTCATAGTATTGATTTTTTTTTAAATTGATTAAAAAGAATTGATAGCCACTAAGTTAAAAAAATATGGATTGAAATTTATTTTGATAAATGGTAAACTGTACATATATATCAAATCTCTTTTTGGAAAATATCCCAAAAGAGTTACTTTTGCACCGCATTTAAAAGAAAAAAGCGTGTTTAAAACCTATTATATCCGATTTATACTTGCGTTTAGTATTATGCTAAGCTCAACTTTATCTTTCGCAAATGACACTACTGCGCTTGTAAAAGCAGAGGAAGAAGTAGCTGTGATTGATGAAAAAGTTGCCGAAACAGAGGCTGCTTACAATCCTACACCTATGGTTTTGCACCACGTGGGCGATTCACACCAGTGGGATATTTTAGAGCAAATTCACTTTGGACTGCCTTGTATTTTGTGGGATAGTCAAAATGGAATCTCCACCTTTATGTACCATGATGGTAAAGAAGTAAACGGCTATGAGTGTCATCATGGTGAGATCAAGCGTAGTGATGAACTCGGTTTTATCGATTTTTCGATTACAAAAAACGTAGCTACCATGCTACTTACTGCGCTTATATTAATTGTGGTATTTATGTCCGTAGCGAATGCTTATACCAAAGCAAAAGGGAAAGCACCTAGTGGGCTACAAAATTTAATGGAGGTATTGGTCGTATTTGTACGTGACGATGTAGCCAAGCCAGGCATTGGGCCTAAATACGAAAAGTATTTACCTTATATTATGACTATTTTCTTCTTTATATTGGTAAATAATCTTTTGGGCTTGATACCAATCTTCCCAGGTGGTGCAAACGTAATGGGCAATATCGCAGTAACGTTGGTATTGGCGCTTATTGCCTTTGTAGTAATCAATGTAAGTGGAAACAAAGCATATTGGACCCATATCGTATTACCAAAGCCATATTTTCTTTGGCCAATTATGTTTCCAGTAGAGGTATTGGGTATATTTACTAAGCCAATCGCATTGATGATACGTCTTTTTGCCAATATGGTAGCGGGTCACATCATTGTATTGAGCTTAATTAGTCTTGTATTTGTATTCGGAAAAGCTGGTCAAAGCGTAGGCGGCTCAGCATTAGGTGCTGCTATAGCCGTACCATTTACGCTCTTCATTAGTATTATTGAGATTTTAGTCGCCTTTATTCAAGCATTTATTTTTGCTATGCTTACCGCTGTGTTTATAGGTATGGCTGTCGAAGAGCATGCTGCAGAAGGGCATCATTAATTAGGATTTATTCATTCACCATAAAAAAACAAAAACATGTTATTAGAAGTAGCAGTACCAGGAATCGCAGCAATAGGAGCTGGATTAGCAGCAGTAGGAGCAGGGATCGGGATCGGTCGTATCGGAGGTAGCTCAGCAGAAGCTATCGCACGTCAGCCAGAAGCTGTAAACGATATCCGTAGCGCTATGATCTTGACAGCAGCCTTTATCGAGGGTGTTGCCTTGTTCGCAGTTATCGTTGCCTTGTTGAAATAATCAACTGGTCAAAAAAAAATAAGAACTGCTCCCATAGGGGTTGCCGAAGGAGCAGTTTTTTTAAAACATGTATTGAAAAAATCAAAAAAATAAGTCAGAAATTAATCAACTATGAATACGCTTTTAACCATCTTTTTATCTGAAGAAGTAAACGCATTTAGCCTAATTACCCCTAATCCAGGTTTGGCTATTTGGGCATTTATTATCTTTGTAGGATTGATTCTTATACTAGGTAAATTTGCCTTCAAACCTATTGCTACAGCTCTTAAAGATAGAGAAAAATCTATTGAAGAGTCATTGATGCAAGCGGACAAAGCGCGCTTCGAAATGGCTAATCTAGTAGCTAAAAATGAGCAACTATTAGAGCAAGCTAAAGAAGAGCGTACAGCTATCATAGCTGAAGCCAGAGACGTGGCTGAAAAACTTAAAGCTGAAATAGTCGAAAAGGCAAAATCAGAAGCAGAGCAAAAAGTAAAAGAAGCTTTGGTAGAAATCGAAATCCAAAAGAAAGCAGCTATTGTAGAGGTTAAAAATACAGTTGGCGAGTTGGCTATCAGCATAGCTAGCAAGATAGTGCGAAAAGAACTCACTAGCGATGCTGACCACAAAGCTTTTGCTCAAAAAATGATTCAAGAGTCAAACTTGAACTAATCAATTCACTCGCTAATCTAATAAATACACCATGTCATCAGTCAGATTTGCCGCTCGTTATGCAAAATCATTACTTGATATCGCCAAAGAAAAAAACTTGGTAGATGCAGTAAAGATTGATATAGAACTTGTAGCTAAAACGCTACATTCAAACCGAGACCTAAAAATAGCGCTCAAGAGCCCAGTGGTACCTAGTGACAGAAAATCAAAAATCCTTTCATTAGTTTTTGATCAATGCGTTTCTGAAATTACAGCTAGATTTCTAAAGCTATTATCAGATAAAGGACGTGCAGGTTATCTTCCAGAAGTGGCAGAATCTTTCATTACACAATACAACGTTTTAAATGACATTACTAAGATAAGCCTTATCACCGCTACTACTATGGATGAGGCTACTCGAGATACGATCATCAATGGATTAAAACAAAAAGAAAAGCTAAAGAACATCGAGCTTACTCAAGATATAGACGCCTCACTCATCGGTGGATTTTTGCTTAGATACGCTGGTAAGCAGATAGACACTTCTGTCAAGACATCACTTGGCGCACTCAAGGTGTTAGTAGATGACGATTCATACGTTAAGAAATACTCTTAGTCTTTTGTTTCTCTACAGCGTTTAGCCAATTCTTTATCATCTTCCCCCCCCACTTGGTTAATATAGACTCTGGGTGAAATTGCATTCCTACAGTTAGTCCATTTTCATGAGCTATAGCCATTACTTCCCCTTGCTCTGTTTGTGCCAATATCCTTAGAGGAGAAGCTATACTTTCTAAAACCAATGAATGGTATCGCATTACCTCTAGTTCGCTCGGCATTCCCTCAAAAAGCTCGTGTACTACTGTTTCTATCTTGCTAGTATGTCCGTGCATAGGGCGTATCGCTTTAGACAACTTTGCCCCGAATGCTAAGCCTATAGCTTGGTGACCAAGACATACACCTAGTATTGGTTTTTTGTTATAAAATTGCTCAATTAATTTTATTGTGCACCCCGCATCAGTGGGGGTCTTCGGCCCAGGAGAGAGTATGATACCATCAAATTGAGATACTATCGCTAAATCCAATGCATCATTTTTTACCACTTCACATGCTACTCCATTTTTCATTACATAGTCGTAAAGATTGTAGGTAAATGAATCGTAGTTATCTATCAGTAGAATCCTCATTGGCTTTCTGGTACTCTGCTTTAAGTATTGTTTCGTATTGAGAGTAAGAATCCTTGACTGCAGGTATTACTTTTCCAGTTGCTGCTATCATGTCAGGTGCAAAGTCAGCTATATAGGCATATAAATGGCTGTTAGTCTTTTGATTTGATGATATTATTGCCCATTTATCTGCAAACCACATCAACATACAAGCAAAATATAAACCTATTGCTGCATGTATCACCCCACCCATCAATTGATTCACAAAATTAAGTGAAAATGATTTGAGCACATACTCAAGCGCCCATGCTACCATTCTTATCAAGCCTATTACTAAAATCAATATGATAAAAAAGGCCAATATCGACAATGCTTTTGGACCAAGTCCAGTCCATTCTTTTAGATAAAATACAGCGATGTAGGAAAAGCGTAATGCCGCTATTGCACCTATAAGATAAGCTACTAATGAAAAGATAGAATAAATAATCCCCTTTTGGTATCCCCAATAAAACGAAAAAGCCACAATAGCTAACAATAGTATATCTAAAACCATTTTCCTTTCTTGATATTAACTACTAAGTAAACTTTTCACTGTGTCAGCAATAAAGCGGCCGTCAGCTTTGCCAGCCAATATTTTGTTAGCTGCACCTATTACTTTGCCCATGTCCTTCGAAGAGCTAGCACCACTATCGACTATTAAGTTTTGAATAACAGATATCACCTCATTATCACTCATTTTTGCTGGCAAAAACTCTTCTATTACTGCCACCTCTTCTTTTTCTGTAGCAGCTAGATCAGCTCTATTTTGTGTTTCAAAAATATCAATAGATTCCTTTCGTTGCTTTACCAACTTAGTCAAAATCTGAATCTCACGTTCCTCAGTTATAGATTCAGCGGCACCCTTTTCAGTACTTGCCAACTGGATTGCAGCTTTAATAGCACGCAGACCTCTTAGTCTTACAGCATCTTTGGCAAGCATTGCCGTCTTTATAGCAGCATTTATTGTTTCTTCTAATGACATTTTAGTTCTTTTTAATTCGCACAAAAATACAAAATACTCTTTACCAATTCAACAAACCCTACATTTATGTACTTTGTGTTTTGTTATGTTTAATGCATAGAATAGTGTTAAGTTCGAGAATGTCAATAGAATCTTTAACCAATAAGCAGTTTACAAAACCAACTTATCTTAATCAAACTTAGGTTTAACCACCTATTCAGCTATTATATGGAATGGCTGTTTGCAGAGAAGAATCATCAAAGCACAAAAATGAAATTCATTGGTATCAGAGAGTTCTAGGTGTTAAATCGATTTTTATTAAAGCGTAATTTGGTATTTTGAAAAGTGGCAGTATATTTGCAGTCCCTTTCGAGAAAAAACGTTCTCTAAAAATATCGAAAGACACGTTGTCCAACGTCACTTCAAAAAAATAAATTTTCGGTAAAATTTGGAAATGCGAAATAAAAAAACATATATTTGCATCCGCTTTTGAAAAATCGTTCACACAAATCAAAAGCATCACGTTGTCCAACGTCACTTCAAAAAAATAAATTTTCGGTAAAATTTGGAAATGCGAAATAAAAAAACATATATTTGCATCCGCTTTTGAAAAACGTTCACACAAATCAAAAGCATCACGTTGTTCAACGTCAACACAGAAAATAAATTTCCATGAAAATTTGGAAATACGAAAACAAAAAACATATATTTGCATCCGCTTTGAAAAAAGCAAACGCTCAAATACATAAAAATCAACTCAATTATTCATAACGAATATCGAGTGCAAGTTTTGCCCCTTGGCAAATAAAGTTCTTTGAAATATTGGTAAGAAACATAAAGCATATTAAATTAAACAGAATACAGCCAAATTTAAATTTTCTTTTTATACAAGAAAAACAACTCTTTACTACGGAGAGTTTGATCCTGGCTCAGGATGAACGCTAGCGGGAGGCCTAATACATGCAAGTCGAACGGTAACAGGGTAGCAATACCGCTGACGAGTGGCGTACGGGTGCGTAACGCGTACACAATCTACCTCATACTGGGGCATACCCTTTGGAAACGAAGATTAATTCCCCATAATATATACGAAAGGCATCTTTTGTATATTAAAGCTCAGGCGGTATGAGATGAGTGTGCGTCCGATTAGGTAGTTGGTGAGGTAACGGCTCACCAAGCCTACGATCGGTAGCTGGTCTGAGAGGATGATCAGCCACACGGGCACTGAGACACGGGCCCGACTCCTACGGGAGGCAGCAGTAGGGAATATTGGACAATGGACGCAAGTCTGATCCAGCCATCCCGCGTGAAGGATTAAGGCCCTCTGGGTTGTAAACTTCTTTTCTCTGGGAATAAAAACTCCGATTCTTCGGAGCCTGAAGGTACCAGAGGAATAAGCACCGGCTAACTCCGTGCCAGCAGCCGCGGTAATACGGAGGGTGCAAG